>JAACZX010000102.1 GCA_009996555.1 Chitinophagaceae bacterium
AACATTTGCAGAAATTCTGAATATAGGAAACTCTGCATTGCTTGAAAAATAAGTAATGCCCGACGCACCGAAAATTGAACTGCTTGCCCACTCAAACACACTACCGGTTTTGAATAATACAGCTGTATTAGTGCTGTGTGCAAAATCATCCGACTCACCACCGCTGTTTGCTGCCACCCTTACTACAGCTCCGCTGTTGATGACGCATGTACCAGCTCCTGCCGGTTTAATTCCATTGAGCACATAAGTGCCATTTACGATCATGTCTGTTCCTGAAGCATGATCATTGAGTGTAAACGTGGCGGTGTTGCTATGGTTTAGTGTTGCTCCGCTTTCAATTGTTAACTGATCAGCCGACACGTTACTGTTGATAGTAATAGTATGGCCGTTTCGAATTATGATTGTGTTAGCGGAACTGGTAGGGGAAATATCCGCTGTAATCCAGGTATTACCATCATTTGATGACTCCCAGCAAACAGGAATATTCCAATCCCCACTTACTCTTGTTCTGAAATAGCCAAGAGGGTTGGAAACGCTCGATATTAATATCCCTTTAAGTATTATGTCATCTACCCTGCTTGTTCCGGTTGACCCAATTAATCCATTGTCAACAGAAGTATTTGAAGTCAAAATCCAACGTATTGACACGCTGGATTGATTATCACATTCTGTAGGCAGAGCAATGTTTGATAATACACCAGATGTAAAATTATTTGCTACCGTAATGTTAGCCCCTGGAATATCTGTCCACAGCCCGGCTCCTATTCTATATTGTATCTTGAAATCCCTCGGTCCTGTATTTGACGATTGTTGTTTACTTGAGATTGTTATACTATAATATCCAGATGTTGAAAAATCAACTGTCCAATATTTTGTTCCGCTTCCATTATCCCACCCTGTATTGGATGCTGAATATGTAGTTGCCCCAAGTAATCCAAATGACAATGTTCCGGAAGCCCCTACTGCACTGATTGTTTTGGTTAAATTCACTGGAATCCCTGCGTCTGCAATTGCATCATCAGGTCCATTTGGAAAGTTCCACTCCACCAAAGTAGTTTGAGCTCTTCCAGAGAAACATAGCATAATATAGAAGAGTACGCCAAAAAACGCTTTCATTGTTGCCTTTTGTTTTGGTTGGTTGTCTTTGTACAGGTAAAGGCACGTGCATTTTTCGGCGGATATTATGGATGGATTTTAAAGATAACTGTTCATATTTAAAAATCACAGTATATCAGGCGGTTTCTTACACTAACCTTTGTATGTGTGCCACATTCACCATAACTGCACACATTTCTGCTGAAACAGGATTCGGCACAAGCAGTTTATTCCTTTATTTTTGCTGCTCTATGTGGGCCATTTGCAAAAAAGAATTCCGCCAGTTTTTCAGCAATCTTACGGGATACATTACCATCATTCTTTTTCTTTTACTCAATGGTTTGTTTCTTTTTGTTTTTTCAAGTTTCAACATTCTTGATTACGGCTATGCCACACTTGAAAATTTCTTCAACCTGTCTCCCTATATCTTATTACTGCTGATACCGGCTGTTACCATGCGTCTGTTTCCGGATGAATGGCGTGCCGGCACCATGGAATTACTTTTTACCCGCCCGCTAACCACAAGGCAGATCGTGCTGGGTAAATACATTGCATCGTTGTTTGTTGTACTCATTGCCTTGCTGCCCACACTTACTTATCTCTTTACCATCAATGCCATGAGTGCTGATGGCACTTCGCTTGACATGGGTGGCATTATCGGTTCCTATATCGGACTCCTGTTCCTGTGTTCAGCATTTACAGCCATTGGCATTTGTTGCAGCAGCTATACCGGTAACCCCGTGGTTGCTTTTTTGCTTAGTGCTTTTTTCTGTTTTGTATTGTACAGTGGTTTTACTGCACTCAGCAAGCTTGCAGGTGCCGGAATGGATTATGTTATTGAAATGCTGGGAATGGAGTTTCACTACCGCAGTCTATCAAAAGGTGTTATCGACAGTCGTGATGTGATTTATTTTGCAAGCATCACTTTGTTTTTCTTATTCATCACCATCCAACGGATAGCCCGAAAAAACTGAGTATCCATGAAAAAAATCTTCGCATCAAAATTCAGTTGGGTGCTGTTGCTGGCAATATTGGCGCTTGTAAATATACTCGCCACATCACTGCGCATGCGTTGGGATCTCACCAGTGAAGAGCGGTATTCTTTATCGGCCCCAACAAAAACATTGCTGAAAAATATTGATACAACTATTACTGTTGATATTTTCCTGAAAGGCGATTTCCGTTCTTCCTTCCGCAAACTGCGCAATACAACAAACGACCTGCTGAATGAAATGAAAGAATACAGTGGTGGCCGTTTGCAGATCAACTATAAATCAGTAGAAGATCTGTTTGATGAAGAGGCAAAGAACTTTATGTTCACTGAAGTGATCAATGAGTTGCGGATGAATGGCGTAAATGTTGACAGCATCAGCCAAACAAAACCAAACTTCCGTGAAGAAGTGATCCAGCAAATGGTGAGCGACTCATTAAAAAGTCTCGGCATCTTGCCTTATACACTGGAAGTGCAGGAAAAAGAAGAAGCCAGTACGCAACGTGTCATTTATCCTTCAGCAATTGTAAAAAGAGGTAACAAAGTTGTTGCTGTTGATCTGCTGAGTGGAAAAACAGAATACAGCCGTGATCCACTTACCGGAAGCCTTGTTACTGATGAAGCCAAAAGCATCAGCAATGCAGAAGCATTACTCGAATTTAAATTTGCAGATGCCATTGAAAAAATTCAAAGGAAACAAAAACCGCTCATTGGTTATATGACAGGCAATGGACAGCCAATGGGACCAGAAACGTTTGATCTTGTGCAAACGCTTGATGCAGATTACATCTTCAACATTGTTGACCCGAATAAGGCTGTGGTTATTCCAAAAGAATTTGCAGCGATCATGATCGTGAAGCCCTCCATCGGCTTCAGCGATTCTGCAAAAATGAAGATCGATCAGTACATTATGCAAGGTGGAAAAGTGTTGTGGTTTTTGGATATGCTTCATGCCGAAAAAGACAGTCTTGCTGTGGTGGCCCAAACTCTTGCTTATGATCGTGGATTGAACCTTGATGACCTGCTGTTCAAATATGGCACACGCATCAACAGAGATTTGCTGCAGGATCAGCAATGCGACCTCAGCAAACTGGTTGTTGGTAACGCAGGCGGGCAACCGCAGTTAGCTGATGTGCCCTTTAACTATTATCCTTTACTGAACGCTTCGGCCAATCACCCTATTACAAAAAATCTTGAACCTGTTTTGAGTTTATTTGCCAACACGCTTGATACCGTTAAGGCAGAAGGAATAAACAAAACCCTTTTACTCACTTCAAGTGAAAATGCAAAATTCGTGAGCACTCCTGCCATTATCAGTTTACAGGAATTGCAAACTATACAGGATATAAAACTGTATAACAAAAAGAATTTGCCTGTTGCAGTATTGCTCGATGGACAATTCAATAGTCTTTATGGCAACAGGGCTTCAGCAGAAATGCGTCAATACTTTACATCGGCATACGGTTCATTTAAAACAAAAACAGATGAACCTACACAGCAACTGGTTGTTGCAGATGGTGATGTTGTATTGAACAGTTACAGCAGGCAGGAGCCTTTCCCTATGGGCTACAGCCGTGTGCAGGAACGCAGCTTTGCCAATAAAACATTTCTGCAAAACACACTGGAATATATGACCGGCAATGCGGGCATTGTAGCATTACGCAATAAAGATGTTCCGTTACGCTTACTCAACCAGCAAAAAGTAAGTGACCAGCGATTGCAATGGCAACTCATTAATATTGCAGTTCCTGTATTACTGGTATTGCTGATTGGCATTTTGTACATGCAATGGCGTAAACGTACTTACGCAAAAAAAGCTTAATCAATTTTCATTTTTGAATTATTAATAATGACCCCTACTCAAGTTACTTATCTCGTTTTTGGCATTGTGTTACTGATCGCTATCGTGTTCGATCTTGGTTTACTCAGTAAAAAATCGGCGCAGCTTACAACTAAGCAGGCGCTCATTCAAACAATTTTCTGGGTAATACTCGGGCTTGGCTTTGGTGCATTTATGTGGTACGAAGACGGTAAGCAGGCTGCACTGGAATATGTGAGTGCTTACCTGATGGAGTGGAGCCTGAGTATTGATAATATTTTTGTGTTTGTACTCATCTTCAGTTTCTTTAAAGTAAAGGAACAATATATACCTCGTGTATTACTCATCGGTGTATTAATGGCAATCGTTTTCCGTGTGGTGTTTATTACACTTGGGGTTGAACTGGTAAACCGCTTTCACTGGATCCTCTATATTTTCGGAGCATTCCTTGTTTATACAGGCTTTAAAATGTTTACCACAAACCAGGATGAAGAATATGATCCGAGAGAAAGCAAAGTATACCTGTTCCTGAAAAAGTTTTTACCCATCACCATGGAAGATGGTCATGGTAAATATGTGATCAAACAACATGGCAAACCGGTTTACACCGCCTTGTTTGTGGTAGTGGTAATGCTGGCAACTACTGATATTGTTTTTGCTTTGGATTCAATTCCTGCGGTAATGGGTATTGTTGACCGCAAGAGCGAACATGCATCGTTGGTAATATATACTTCCAATGTATTTGCCGTATTAGGACTTCGTTCGTTGTTCTTTTTGCTGAGAGGCGCAGTAAGCAAATTTGATTTTCTGCAGCAGGGCATCGCCATTGTACTTGTGTTTATTGGTTTAAAAATGCTGGGCGAAGAATTGATCGGCACAGTTGTAGATAAACCAAAACAAGTGATCATTTCTTTGGTGGTGATTGTAGCTTGTATTGGTGGTTCAATTGTTTACTCCATCTACCATAAGAAAAAAGGCACGCCGCCCGACAGAAAAGATTAGTTTTCATTTTAATTCCTATGTTGTATTACAGTGTTGATCAGATAGCCACAGTTCTACATGCTTCTTATCTGCAGCAAGCAGATACAAGCAGCCATGTAGAACATTTACTGATCGACAGCAGACGGATCATTCATCCGCCAACAGCGTTGTTCTTTGCATTAAAAACCGAGCGACGCAATGGCCATGATTTTATTGCCGAGGCTTATAACAAAGGTGTACGGCAGTTTATTATTCAGCAAACTGTAGATATAAATCCGTTTCCGTCGGCAAACTTCCTGCTTGTACAGGATACGTTAAAAGCATTGCAGCAGTTGGCAGCCTGGCACAGACAACAATTTTCGATTCCTGTAATTGGCATTACCGGCAGCAATGGAAAAACCATTGTAAAAGAATGGCTCAACCAATTACTTTCTGATCATTTCAATATTATCCGCAGTCCTAAGAGTTATAACTCACAAGTGGGCGTACCGCTTAGCGTATGGCAGTTACAACCGCAGCATACATTAGCCATTTTTGAAGCAGGTATTTCACAAGAGGGAGAAATGCAGGCGTTGCAAAACATCATCAAACCAACAATTGGCATACTCACTACCATCAGTGAAGTACATGCGGAAGGGTTCAAAAATGCACAGGATAAACTCAACGAAAAACAAAAACTATATGCTGCTGCACATGCTGTCATTTGTTCGCCTGAAAAGTTAAAGCCGCTTGTTTTCAATCAACCGAATGTTTTTAGCTGGGGCGAAGCAAACTCAAACAATGTTGTGATCAGCAACATTGAAAAGCAATTGACACAAACAACCATATCCTTTTCAACCGAAACATTAGCAGGCAACATTACAATCCCATTTACAGATGATGCTTCTGTTGAAAATGCTGTTACCTGTCTTTCTGTTTGTCTTTATCTGCATGTTCCGTTTAGCGACATCAAAGATAAATTCACACAACTGCGTCCTGTAAGTCTTCGTCTTGAATTGAAAAGCGGGTTGCACAATACAACTATCATTAACGATAGTTACAGTGCCGATCTAAGTTCACTTACCATTGCACTGAATATGCTGTTGCAGCAAGGCCAGCATGCAAACCGAAGTATCATACTTTCCGATTTTCAGCTTACAGCCGAACAGGAACAAACAACTTATACATCCATTGCTGCGCTTATACAGCAATACCATATCAGCCGCTTAATTACAGTTGGAGAAAAAACAAAATTGTTGCTGGCACCACTCGTAGCAGAAACTACTGCAGTACATAGTTTTTCTTCCACAGCAGAGTTAGCTGAGCAATTGCCTTCTTTAGGATTTCAGAACGAAACCATTCTCATCAAAGGTGCACGTTCGTTTGAACTCGATCGTATTGCACAAATGCTTGAACAGAAAACGCACCAAACAGTTTTAGAAATAAACCTGGGTGCTATTGAACGGAACATCAGGGCACATCAGCAGTTGCTGAAACCATCAACAAAGATCATGGCAATGGTAAAAGCCTTTTCATACGGCAGCGGCAGTTATGAAATTGCCAACCTCCTGCAGTTCATGAAAGCCGATTACTTAGCCGTTGCTTTTACTGATGAAGGCGTTGCATTACGTAAAGCTGGTATTACATTGCCCATTATGGTGATGAATCCCGAGCCGGTTACGTTTGATGCGCTTATTGATCACAACCTTGAACCTGAATTATTTTCTTTTTCTATCCTGCATGCATTTGAACATTATCTTGAGAAAGAAGGTATCAGCAGCTATCCCGTGCATATAAAAATTGATACAGGCATGCACAGGCTTGGTTTTATGCAACAGGAATTAGCTGCACTTGCTGAAATATTGAAGAAGAATACATTTACTGTTCAATCAGTTTTCAGCCATCTGGCAGCAAGCGAAGATCCTGCTGAAGATGCATTTACATTGCAGCAGGCAACAGAATTTGAAACAGCATGCTCGTTTCTGCAATCGCAGCTTGATTATTCATTCATCAGGCACATTGATAATTCACACGGCACCATCCGTCACCCCCAATTACAATACGACATGGTGCGGTTAGGTATCGGTATGTATGGTGTGAGTGCTGCCGCCGGCATTCTGCATTTGGAAGAAGCGCTTCAACTGAAAACCACTATCGCACAGATCAAACAGCTGCAACCCGGCGACACAGTTGGTTATAACCGCAGAGGCATTATTACAAAACCATCTGCCATTGCCACTGTGCGTATTGGTTATGCCGATGGATATCCACGCAACCTTAGTAACGGCAACGGCTACATGCTCATTCATGGCAAACAGGCACCTGTTATCGGCACAGTTTGTATGGATATGACTATGCTTGATATTACTGGCATTGCAGATGTGCATGAGGGAGATGATGTGACTGTTTTTGGTCCTCCACTTTCTGTTGTGGAAGTTGCCAAACAAAGCCAAACCATTGCCTATGAACTGATGACCGGCATCAGCCAACGGGTGAAAAGGGTGTACTTCGAAGAATAAATAAAAAACTTTCAGCCGTCAGCTATTAGCTTTAAGTAAGGCCATCACCTAAAAACAGCTATATGAAAAATTTTAAGGCATTAAAAATCTGGCAAAAAGGGATAGATATTGCAGTATCCTGTTATCAATTGACTGATTCGTTTCCATCTGCTGAAAAATTCAACATTTGTTCACAAATCAATCGGGCAGGTGTGTCTATTCCATCAAATATTGCTGAAGGAAGCAGTAGAACAAGTGAAAAAGATTATGCACGTTTTATCGAAATATCATTAGGCTCTTGCTTTGAACTTGAAACACAACTGCTGATTGCCCAGCGATTACAGTTTGGCAACGCTGAAAAGCTTTCATCCCTGATGACAGAAGTTTCCGAGGAAGAAAAAATGCTTGCAGGTTTTCTGAAAACTTTATCCCGGTAAATTGGCTGATTATGGCTAAAAGCTAAAGGCTACCAGCTTT
>JAACZX010000498.1 GCA_009996555.1 Chitinophagaceae bacterium
ATCAACAATGAATGGAGATTTTACAAAATTCAAAATTTTCTCGGAGAAATACCATCCCTTCGACAATCTCATTCCTTCATCTTCTGTAAATCTTCTGATATTGAAGTTTCGCAAATTTTCATAAGTACCTATGGTAATAAAATCAATATTTGTAATGGCTGCAAATAGTATGGCATCCCAATTTGCATATGAATAAATAATTTTAAACCCTTGCAGATTCAATATTTCAAAAACTTTCGTGAGGTTATTTAGGTATTTGAAATCAACACTCACCTTATGCCCATTTTCCGGCTTCTGTTCACATACAACATAATAACCATCAAAACAGATTTCAGCCCCAGTCAATTCATACATTATGTCTTCAACTTTGCTTGCTTCAATAATAGTGTGATTTGCAATTGGCAAGGACATGTAATACGTCACGCCGTCCTTTCTGTTTTTTATTAGCCACTTGTTGATCTCCTTTACTAACCCGACATACAACCTTAGATCATTGTTCTCATAATAATTTGGAATGATTACGTTCTTTAACTTAAGTGTATCTGTTTGATATTTTATCCCATCTTTAATACAACGGAGCATAAGAATATTGGTTTGCTTATCACTGTCTGCATTACTTACCGGATGAAATGAATAAGAATCAAGATTCCCTTTTTCCTTCACAGCCCCCTCTTTACTTGCAAAATATTGGAGGTCCACAAGCGACTTCCCCAATACATCACTCATCTTGTATGTATTAACTTTCTCTTTCTCAAAAAACTCCTGTTTAAAACTATATGCACAAAAAACAAAACCACTTCCAATATCATTTTGATAGTGTGAGTCCAGATTCCAGTTATGTCTGTGTCCTAACAAGTGCAATACTTCCATATTAATCTTTTACAGGTGCGTTGTATAAGCCGAAACTTTTCTTGGTCGATAGTTCGGACTGAATCTTAATGCAGTTTCAAAAAATGGTTTTAAAGAACAGGTGCAGTCGATTGAACAACTTTCATTGCCACTATCATATCTTGCTTTTACGTCAGCATAAGATTCTCCAAATGGCATTCGTCCATGATAAAGATAATAACCCAATACTGCCAGACTAAAGAGATCGGTTCTTAGTGAAACCATATCTTTTTTTCCTTCTAGTTGTTCAGGAGCGGCCCAAATATATGTACCTGGCTGAAAGCCTGTACTTGTAATAGAAGTAGCTCCAAGATCCCTTGCAATTCCAAAATCCAAAAGCACTGTTTGCCCGTCATTCCTAATCATTACATTCTCAGGTTTAATATCCCGGTGTACAAGATTTTGTTCCCACACAGGTGTCAGAATGGTTATGATAGACTTCATCAAACCTTTAATCTTATCAGAGTTCTGATAATAAGTTCCTGAAATATCATTTAGTGGAGAACCTGGCACAAACTCCTCGAAAACTACTCCCTCACCTTCATAAGAATCCGTCTCGAAAATTTTGGGAATACCATCATGATCTTTAAATTTTTCATAGATGGCCATTTCTCTGTCAAATCGATCATCTTTTCCGTCCGGGTAAAGCTTCATCACCTGCTGATTACCGTCCCTCTCAACAAAATAGACCATTTTTTGGCCTCCTTTCTTTTCTGGTGCGAAGAATCTATCAATCTGATAGTGTTTTTTAAATTCGTCGCTCAAAGCTCTTATTGCCATGTGGTTTTTAGGTTTGGACAAATTTAATATTACTTGCTATCATGTGTTATTTTTTTGTAATAAATATTAAATACTAATAAAACATCATATTTGATACCAGCTCCAGTATTCAATAGAATCGTTTGGTGAGTCACTCTCTTGTTCTTTCTTTTCATTGAACTATAAATCCTGAACTAATTAATAAAGTCTCCGGCGTCTTCGTTCCCAAGCATGACGCTGTAAACGTTGCCATCCAAGAGTTCAACCATCTCCGTCAAACTGTATTTTCCTGAGGATATTTTAATACAATGCTCGGAGAGCCATTCGACAACTTTATAATTCCTAACCTCTTCATTCTCCGACCATAACACATTCACCTCATTAAATTATTGCATTAGTGCACAAAATTAGCTAAAATTGCTAAAAATATTAGCTAACATGTCAGCCGTTCATACCCTCCGTTCAGATAAAGTGCAGGTTTACCGCCTCAGCGATTTTGATTATGTCACACTTCGCTTGTATGATTCAGCAGTACCGGCAGGGTTTCCCTCACCAGCTGCAGACTATAAAGAGGAAGACATTGATCTCAACCAGCTTCTGCGGCCGCACCCCTCTTCTACATTCATCGTCCGTGTCACCGGCGATTCAATGATCGATGCAAACATCCCCGATAAATCCTGGTTGGTCGTTGATCGTTCTATCAAACCAAAGAGCGGTTCAATAGTGGTAGCTGTGGTCAACAGCGAGTTCACAGTAAAGAGATATATCACCAACAGCAGCGGTGTAAGACTTATGCCTGCAAATTCAAAATACCAACCAATCGTCATTACCGAAGACATGGACTTTCGTGTATGGGGCACCATAACCAAAGTCATTATTGATCCATTAGTTTCAGGAATATGATTGCACTGGTCGACTGTAACAACTTTTATGCTTCATGTGAGCGCATCTTTCAGCCTTGGTTGGAAAATAAACCCGTTGTGGTATTAAGCAACAACGATGGTTGTGTCATTGCACGTAGTGAAGAAGCAAAAGAAATCGGCATTGAAATGGGTGCACCGGCATTTATGATGAAAGAACTACTGGCTAAAAATAACGTTGCCGTGTTTTCCTCAAACTATACGCTTTATGGAAATCTTAGCGAAAGGGTGCAAACAGTGCTGGCAACGTTCACGCCTAAAATAGAGTGCTATTCAATAGATGAAGCATTTCTTGATTTGTCTGATATGAAATTCACAACCCTGTTTAAATATGGTTTTTCTATTCGGGAAACAATACGGCAAAACATCGGCATACCGGTAACGGTGGGCATCGCTCCATCAAAAACCTTGGCAAAAATGGCCAACAGGTATGCAAAAAAAACGCAGCGGCATACTGGCGTATATGTGCTCGATACAAAGGAGAAGATCAACGAAGTATTGAACTGGACACAAATCGAAGATGTGTGGGGAATAGGTGGCCAGCATGGTCGTCGGTTAAAATGGATGGGCATTAAAACTGCAGCAGACTTTTTAAACAAACTGAACCCTGATTGGGTTCGTTCCAATATGACAGTCGTTGGTGAAAGAATGTTGAACGAGCTAAAAGGCATCCCTTCTATTGAATGGGAAGATATAGTCAAGCCAAAGAAAGGCATCTGCACAGCAAGATCTTTTGGAAAATTATTGACCGATAAAAAAGACATACAGGAAGCCGTGGCAAACTATGCGTCCTCATGCGCAGCAAAACTCAGGAAACAGAATACTTGTACCGGGCAAATGCATGTGCTCATTCAAACAAATGTGCATCGTACACAGGATAAACAATATGCAAGGAACATTACACTTCAACTGCCTGTTGCAACAAACAGTTCAGCAGAGATCATCCGCTTTGCTTTGAAGGGCTTAGATATTATTTACAAACCGGGTTACAACTTTAAAAAGGCCGGGGTGATTGTAATGGACATTGTGCCCGAAAAAGAAGTACAACAATCGCTGTTCGATCAGGAAGACAGGAAAAGAGATGCACAACTCATGAAAACACTCGATAAGGTCAACACACGTTTCGGAAAGGATTTGGTTAGATTTGCCATACAGGGCTATGCCCGGCAATGGCGTTTAAAACAGGAACGGCTTTCACCATGTTATACTACAGACATTAACCAGGTACTAACAATTAAAATATGAGTACTGAAACATTAAAAGCTGAGCTATCCGAAGAACTGGTTTTATTCTTGCAACAGCAGGGCTATTCGCATATTCTATCATTGGGCGATGAACATACTGAATATGGTACCGATGGAGGCAAAGACGATTATCATTTACTTCCATTGAAACCCCATGACGTTGAAAATAGCTTTGAAGAAGCCGAATATATCATCAATCCCATCAGTGCTGAAGAAGTTCAAACTATGGCACAGGGTGTTGATGCAATAAGATTCCTGATTGAAATACCGGTTGATTTATATAGTCAATACTTAAACATTAACTAAAAGCTGTCATGTTCAATCCTTGTTATCCTTTTACATCAGAATTACTTGATGCAATGCTTCAAAAAGAAGTAGTGCATTATGTACGGTCCACATTTCCTAGAGGCGCAGTAAAAGATGATAAGGATCTTAAGAACAGTTTTCTGATCTCCCATTACCATGATCCTGCCGAAGCAGAACGCCATTACAATGCTATCAGGCATGATGCAAACCGCTTTCATTATGATGCTCGTATTCCGGAACATTTAGAAAAACTAAAAGCTGCTGCAGGTCAGCCGGAAGGTTACAAGATCTATTCCCGAATCATGACACCCGGCATTGAAAAGAAAGTGACCGTACTGTTCAAGGAAAACACAAAAAGATACCTTTACAAAAACACCGATTGGGATTTAAAAGGTCGGATAACCATCACGCCTTTTTTGTACTTTCAGTTAGGAGAACTCTTTGTTCGCATTTCACATGGCGGCGACGAGATAAAAATGAAATTTGAAGACTTAGAAAACGTATAACTATGTGCCTTGACATTTCTTTTCGCATCGATATTTCAGAAGATTCTTTATTCGACTATCTGCCGCATCTTAAAATTGATCCGCAGATTGATTTAAAGTTTGAATCTAATTCGCATATACAAGCCCATGCCCGCCCGCAAACCCGTATCATTTACATGGATGCTGAAAACACGCCATACATGACCCTAATGCGTTGGGGTGTAATGAGCAAATTCATGCTGAAGAATGCAGTTAACTTCTTCAAGTATGGCAACAACATGTATAATGCCCGTTCAGAAAACATCTTCGATCCTAAATCAACCTGGTTTAAAATAAAACAAAACCGCTGCCTAATCGTTACCGAAGGCATTTATGAACACCGTAAGATTATTGGATGGAAAAACAAGGTTCCCTATTTCATTCGTTTGCGTTCCAAAAAAACAATGCTCATTCCTGCGTTATACAATTTCCTTGATATAACCCCAGATGACATTGCAGCAATCAAAGCCGGAGGAGATAAAAAATTCCTTGAAGCCATCAATAAGATCATCAACATTGAAACGGGTGAATTGCTCGGCACCTATGCCATGATCACTGTTGCGGCAAACGAAAAAATGCAGAACATCCATAACGATGGCGACAACAAACACCGCATGCCTTTGTTCATGCAACCGGAAATGGCAGTCAAGTGGCTCAACCCTGACTTAACTGATGATGAAATGAAAAACCTTCTTGCATACCAAATACCATCTGAGGACTTAGATGAAACACCTGTATTCACTATTCGTTCGCAAAATCCCCGTCCTGATGGTTTATTAAAACATGAAACTTACAATTGGCCTAATCTTCCTCCATTAGGAAATGACACTCCGCTTGAACCACAAAGTGCGTTATTCTAAATAACAATTTTTAGATTATGCAATATCAACACTCTTAAGCAGTGCTACTCTGTCGAGTAAAAAATCAATGCTAAAGGAATAATACTCTGACATAATGTACCTATTAAATCTCCGCTCAAAAAACACTCGGTCTTCCCCCTGTGGAAGTTGAACATAATTCTTAAAGTTCACTTTGATTCCTTCATTATCTTCATCATACAAAATAAACTCAGGATATTCTGCACGATAATAATTATAGTATGAAAACCATAGAATTCCTTTTGTATTATTCAGCAAATTATAATGTTCCTTTTTAAAAGGATTTGGCATCCCCGAACAAACATCTATGAGAAAATTTTCTACCGGAATCTTCCGCTCCTTTATTTGATCAAACAAAGTAGGCTTGTAATGAAACAAGAAAATGAGATACACATACACTGTAGGAAAAAGATAATAATTGGATTTAAAGAAGGTTAATCCAATTCTTGCATGAGAATATATCTTTTCAATTTGCCTCAAAGTGAGTTTTTTTTCTGAGAACAGCAATTCAGAATAGAGTTTGAAAAATTCTTCTTCGCCTCGAAACTCTGGAATATTAACTCTCATTTGGTTATGAAAAAAAAATGAAAAATCATAATAGTCATACAGGTATTTGCAAAAGTCAGAAACACTTGGACTTGGTATCGAGTATTCAATGTCTATAAAACGTCGTAAATATTCAGCAGCATTGATATGCTCACTTCCATAAACTCCTTTTACTGCATTACCAAGTTGCTCTTTATCAATCGATAAAACAAAAATGATACCCGGTACACTAAAAAAATGTTTCATTTGCTCAAGCACTTCTACTGCAAAATTTGGTCTGCATCGGTCTAATTCGTCTATTATAAAAACCAACGGCTTATCACTTTCACCTTGACTAACATACTCTTCAAGTTCTCGTCTGAAATCAATAATCCCCTTTTGCTTCTTTGCATATTCTTCTACGTCTTTTTCTAAAACATCTAAAACACCTTTACTTGCTCCTTCAACTACTTTCCCCAGTTCATCTATCTTAATGTATGGTGCACTTAGTCCTTTCACAAGTGCAGGCACTGCATTTTTAGCTATAGAAGCACCAGTCTTTACAAGTTTCTTAAATTTTTTGTTTTCTCCTTTAGGAAATAATTTTTTCAACTCGCCTAATATGGCAGCTAAAGGATTAGTTTCAAAATCATTTTCCCATGCATTAAAAAAAAGTGTACGAAATCCTTCATTTTTAAGTTGCTGGTCCCACATTTTGACAAATGTTGATTTCCCAGTACCCCATTCATTATTTATAGCTAATACAAACCCATCTGCATAACTGCCTACTATAGATGTTAACACATCTGCATACTTTTTCCGGTTAAGCTTGCACGTTGCAAACGGGTTCTGTGTATTAATCACTAATTCTTTGTGTCTTATTTGCATAACTTTAAGTAAAATGGTCTGTCTAATTTATATCCAATTTATAAGTTTTCTCTCCCATTTCAAATTCAACTCCATTCAAATTTTCAGATACTTAAATATTTAAATGAAATTGTCAAGACTTAACCTACTCGTCCGGAAACTAAATCTCAAATCTTTTTGTTTTTTCAATTGAAACAATATCTTAGCCGTTTAAGATACTTGTATGGAAAATCACCGCACCAAAACAAAACTTAGTTTTACTCTCGAACAGGAGATCATAATCAACACCAACAAAAGTCATTGTATCAATGCAGTGGCTGGCTCAGGTAAAACAACAACAGTTGTTGAGTATGCAGCTGCACGTCCTGCTTCTGCAAAAATTTTATACCTCGCTTTTAATAAATCAGTAAAGCTTGAAGCTGAACGGAAGTTCACAGAAAGAGGATTACACAATGTAAAAGTGGAAACAGCCCATTCACTTGCCTTCAGGCATATCTGCAGAGGATCCAACTACAAAATAAAATCAACAGGATACAAAACACCAGAGATTGTTGAATTGCTCCAACTAACAGGCGGTGAACAGAAACATGCTGAATACATCATTGCAAATCACATCAACAAATTCATCACTTATTTCTGCAACAGCGACAAACAGAAAGTACAGCAGCTGGACTACATCGGTACCATCACCGATCCCAAAGCAAAAACATTTGTTCAGAACTTTTACGAACCCATTTTAAATGGCACCCGTCAACTGTTGGCAAAAATGGACAAAGCAGAAATAGAGATCACACATGATTTTTATTTGAAAAAACTCCAGCTGTCAAATCCAAAATTGCCCTACAACTACATTCTTTTCGACGAAGGACAGGATGCATCAGAAGCAATGCTGGATGTATTTCTGAAACAGGAGGCA
>JAACZX010000499.1 GCA_009996555.1 Chitinophagaceae bacterium
AGTTGGTAATGGTCATGGTGCCAGCGATGATGAGGGCAGAGTGATTCAACTTGATTTTGGTGATATACGTTTGATCAACACATATTTTCCAAGTGGTACCAGTGGCGATATACGTCAGCAGTTTAAATACGAGTGGCTGGATGAATATTTTTCATGGCTGAATAAGCTGAAACAAAAACATCCCAAACTCATTCTTTGCGGCGATTATAATATTGCACACAAAGAAATAGATATTCATGACCCCAAAGGCAATAAAAACTCCAGTGGATTTTTACCTGCAGAGCGTGAGTGGATGACGAAATTTTACGACAATGGATGGGTTGATACCTTCCGTGAATTTCATCCCGAACCACACCGCTACAGCTGGTGGAGCCAGCGTTTTCCCAGCGTGCGTTTGCAAAACAAGGGCTGGCGTATTGATTACATCAGTGTAACAGAACCATTGAAGAAAAATTTAAAAGATGCAGAAATATATCCTGATGTAAAACACAGTGATCATTGTCCTGTATATCTTGAATTAAAACTGAAATAACATGATCGTTTATAATGTTACAACAAAACTTGAATGGAGTATTCATGATGAATGGGTGAAGTGGATGCTGGAAGTACATATACCTGAAGTGCTGGCTACCGGTTGTTTTACAAACGGGCAGTTACTGAAACTGCTGGAAATTGATGAAGAAGACGGGCCCACTTACACTGCTCAGTATTTTGCAGATACAAAACAACTGCAGGAAGAATATGTACAAAAACATGCAGCATCGCTTCGGCAAAAAGTATTTGATAAATGGGGCAACCGGGTAATTGCATTCAGGAGTATTATGCAGGTTGTGCAGTAATTGTGAACAATTCACAACATTCCTTTTTTACATTTTCATCGGCCTGAAACCCTTTGCTGGTAAGGCTTTCAAAACACATTTCCTGAAACCCTTGTCCTGCAAGGGTTTCAGCATTTTATGTGGTTATGACTGAAAAAATGTTTTAACATACAGTCTTTTGCAACCCTTGTCCCGTGCGGATTTTAGCGATTTTCTTACATGTTTTGTGTATGCTAAAAAAATTTTGTTGCAATTGAAAACCGTCTATATTTGTCCCACTTAAAAAATTCTCACTATGAACAAAGCTGAATTAGTTGCAAAACTTGCCGAAGATGCAGAAATTTCAAAAACACAAGCAAATGCTGCATTGGATTCTTTCGTTGAAGCGGTTACCAAAACATTAAAAGGTGGTGGTAAAGTAACATTGGTTGGTTTCGGTACTTTCTCTGTTACCAAGCGTGCTGCACGTACCGGACGTAACCCGCAAACTGGTGCAACTATCAAGATCAAAGCAAAAAAAGTAGCGAAGTTTAAAGCTGGTAAAGAATTAGCAGCAAAACTCTGATCCTCTACATTCTTAAAAAAAGCAGGGAACGTTTGTTTCTTGCTTTTTTTATAGTCAACTTTGTAATAACGCAGCCTGGCTGCAATTAATCATTCAATAAAAAATTTATTATGGGCAGAGGTGATAAAAAAACTGCAAAAGGAAAACGTTTCAAAGGATCTTTCGGCAAAAGCCGTCCTGCGAAAGTAGCTGTTGCAAAAAAAGCCGCTAAGAAAGCTGAAACAAAATAAGCTTACGTTCTAAGCAAAAATTCCTGAAGCAGGTTGTTACGCAAGTAATCACCTGCTTTTTTATTTACTACCTCGTACTTCCAACTCCGTACCTCGTACTTAATCATGGTGCTAACCGTTCAATCTTCCAGCTGCCATTATCCTGCAATGTGTACTGAATACGATCATGTAAGCGGCTGCTTCTTCCCTGCCAGAATTCGATGATCACAGGTTTCACTCTGTAACCTCCCCAGTGCGCCGGTCTTGTTAATTGTTCACTGCTGAATTTTGTTTCCATTTCTTTCACCCTGTTCTCTAACCAGGCTCTGTTTTCAATTACATGACTTTGTGGTGATGCCCATGCACCTACCTGTGAGCCTGTGGGGCGAGATAAAAAATATTCATCACTCTCACTTGCACTTACTTTTTCTACCAGCCCGATTATTTTCACCTGGCGTTCCAGTTCTTTCCAGAAAAACAACAGGCTTGCTCTTGGGTTTTCGGCCAGCTCCTGCCCCTTTGCACTTTCATAATTGGTATAAAAAACAAAACCCTGTTCATCATACCCTTTCAGCAAAACAATACGGGCATCTGGCACAGCTTCCAATGTAGCTGTGGCCAGCGTCATTGCATTTACTTCGTCAATTTCCGATTCAACGGCCTGCTGCCACCAATCGCCAAACTGTAAAAAAGGATTATCAGCTACTTCTGTTTCAAGTAATGTTTTTAAGGAGTAATCTCTGCGGATATCTGCAATGGACATAAGGCCAACTGTTTTAGTGAAGCGCCAAATCTAACAAAGGAAAATATAACAACCACTGATTTAGTGATTTTGTCCTGCAGAAATTCTTGCCAGCATGGCTTCTATTTCAGAAAGTCGGGAGAGTTGCGATTCCAGCTTTTTGTTGTGGTCAGAAACCTGTTGCAGGTCTTTATTCAGCTCTTCAAGAAAATCGTTTCGTTTACTCAGTTGCTGGCGCTGAAGATTTGCTTCTTTCAACTTGCTTTCCATTTCAATCACATGTTGCGATAGCCGTGAATTTTCTTCCACCAGTTCACGCTGCTTAATGCGCAGATCGTTTATTTCCACCGACAGTAAATGATTGGCCTCCTCCAGTTCATCATAACGCAATGCATTTGTTTGCGGCACGCTCAACTGCTGCTCCACCTTCATCAACTTCGATTGTATTTCATTGAACTCATCGTATGCCGTTTCTAACCGGTTTTTCATTTCCTGCGTAAGCACGGTTTGCTGGCGGATGGTATTTAACTCGCCTTCTTTTTCTGTAAGTGAGCGGCGCAAAATCTGTAGCTGCTCTGTAAGGTATTGGTTCTGCTGCAGAGTGTCCTGGTGTTTCTGTTCCACCTTTTCAAGCAGATCAACCTGGCTGAGCAGTTTGGAAATATTCTGGTTGTGCTGCAGCAAATGATCCTGTGCCGATTTTAGCTGAGCAAGGTATTCAGCAGGACTTACTTCCGTTGCAGAAATCGAAACAGACGATTCAACAACCACCTGCTGAGGCCGTTGTTTTAATTCCTGTATCAGCTCTTTCAACTCTTCAATTTCATCGAGCAGCATCTGTTCATTTTCTTTGGCCTGCAACAGATCCTTGCTCATTGTTTCGCCTTTGTCTTTCTGTTGCTCAATGACGTTGTAATACTTCATACGCCAGTCATGTGCTTCTTTCTCAAATTTCTCTACATCAATATCATGATCAAACTGGCTGCCATGGCGCATGTTCCAGAAGTAATGGATCACAAAACCCAATACCAATGCCCCGATCTGAAACATCACAATTTCAAATACAGAAATCTGGATTGCAAGTAGCGTGAAAGACATGCGTAGTTGTTTTAGGTACAGCAGAAAAATTACACAGGAAAGTTAGTTGCAATAGCACAAAGGAGCTATAGCTTGCCGGATCATTTTATCCCCAAATGCACTGCAGTTGTGAAAAGCGTTAGCCCTGGGCTACAATAGTTCCTACTTTTTCGCCTGTTACAACCCTGCGCAGGTTGTCTTGTTTGTTCATGTCGAACACAATGATGGGAAGATTATTTTCCATGCAAAGCGTAAACGCTGTCATGTCCATTACCCGAAGATTTTTGCTGAGACATTCCTGGAAGCTGATGCTTTCATATTTGGTAGCAGTGGGATCTTTCTCCGGATCGGCAGTATAAATGCCATCTACACGTGTTCCTTTGAGGATCACATCGGCACTGATTTCAATAGCACGGAGTGAGCCTGCAGTGTCAGTTGTAAAATATGGATTACCCGTCCCTGCACCAAAGATCACCACACGGCCTTTTTCTAAATGACGGATAGCACGGCGACGGATATACGGCTCAGCAATCTGCTCCATTTTAATAGCGCTTTGCAAACGGGTGTACACGCCTGCTTTTTCCAGTCCGGCCTGCAACGCCATGCCATTGATCACTGTTGCCAGCATGCCCATGTAATCGCCATGTGCACGCTCAATACCTGTTTCTGCTTCGTTCATACCACGGTAAATATTACCACCGCCAATAACAATGGCAACCTGCACACCCAGCTCAACAATGGATTTAATACTTTGAGCGTATTGCGTAATAACGGCAGAGTCCATACCGAAATTCTTATCGCCCATTAATGATTCACCTGAAAGTTTAAGGAGGATGCGTTTGTATTTTGGAAGCATGCTGCGAAGATAAACGATTTGGTTTTACAGGAAAAAAGAATGCGGCTTGGTACGGACGATCATTGTCAGACAGCTTTCTTCTGAAGGCATTGGCGCAAGCGTCTCGCTTGTGCCGCTTAATCTTGCAAATGAAGCTTACTGATTGTATTTTGAATACATGAGCCGTAAATACAAATTCGGGGACAACGATAAACTTTATTTCATTAGCTTTTCTGTCGTGTATTGGATAGATCTGTTTATCCGTAAAGATTATAAAGACATATTAGTAAACAGCTGGAAGTATTGCCAGAATGAAAAGGATCTTGATATTTATAGCTGGTGTATTATGAGTAGCCATGCACACATGATAATTGGAAGCAGAGGCAGGGAACTTGATAAAACAGTTGGTGAAATGAAAAGTTTTACGTCACGTAGTTTAAGAAAAGCAATAACTGATCATCCGCAAGAAAGCAGGAAAGAATGGATGGTATGGATGATGCAGCGTGCCGGATCAAAAAACAGCAACAATAACGATTGGCAATTATGGCAACAACATAATCAACCAACTGAAATCTGTTCGCTGGAAATGTTTTACCAAACATCAAACTATATTCATTGCAATCCTGTAGAAGCAGGATTTGTAGAATTGGAGGAAGAATACCTGTACAGTAGTGCACGGGATTTTCATGGAAAGAAAGGATTACTTGAATTGAATTATGTGGTTTAGGTAATACGATATTTGATGCAAGTGTATCCTAAAAGGCACAAGCGAGACGCTTGCGCCATAATCAGGATCTTTTTTTACAAATAAATCCGTTCAATCGCATCCCGATACTTCTCCATGATCACTTTTCGTTTCAGCTTCAGTGTTGGAGTCAGTTCACCACCATCAACTGTCCATTCATTGGGACAGAGTTCAAATTTCTTGATCTGCTCCACATGATTGAACTGGCTGTTAAACTCTTCCACTATATGCTTGTACATTTCCAGCACTTTAGGATTGCGCACAAGATCATGCACTGTGCCAAAGCTCACATTGTTTTGCCCGGCCCATGTTTTCAGATTATCGAATGAAGGAACGATCAATGCACCTGCAAATTTCCGTTCAGGACCAACCACAATCATCTGTTCAATAAACTTGCTTTCCTTCATTTTGTTTTCAATCGGCTGCGGAGCAACATATTTGCCCCCGCTTGTTTTAAATATCTCTTTTTTACGGTCGGTGATCTTTAAAAACTTTCCTGCCTCCATCATGCCAATATCACCTGTATGGAAAAAACCATCGGCATCAATTACTTCTGCTGTAAGATCAGGCCGTTTGTAATAACCCATCATCACACTATCGCCTTTGCAACAGATCTCTCCATCTTCTGCAATTTTCACATCCACACCTGCAATTGCCGGACCCACCGTTCCAAACTTCCTGTTCTTCTCAGTATAACGGTTCACTGCAATTACGGGTGATGTTTCAGTTAAGCCATAGCCTTCCATAATAACGATCTTGCCTGCTGTGAACACACGTAACAAACGCACCTGGCAGGCTGCAGCACCGGTAACAATTGCTTTTACTTTGCCACCCAAACCTTCACGCCATTTTTTAAAGATGAGTTTATTGGCAACAGCCAGTTTCAGTTTGTAAAGGAAGCCCTGGTTTTTATTGATCTCAAATTCACTGCCCACATCCACTGCCCAGAAAAACAGTTTTCTTTTCAGCCCTGTAAGTTCCTGTCCACGACCCATAATACGCTCATATACTTTTTCCAGCAAACGGGGAACGGTGGTAAATACAGATGGTTGCACCTCTTTTAAATTGTCGCCAATGGTTTCTAAACTTTGTGCATACCACACAGACACACCATTGAACAGGTACACATACGTTACCATGCGTTCAAAAATATGATTGAGCGGAAGAAAGCTTAATGCTTTATCGCCGGGTACACAAAAATCTGCAAACACTTCCCTGCACGAAAGCACATTACTCAAAATATTTTTATGGCTCAGCATAACACCTTTTGGTGTACCGGTGGTACCCGATGTGTAAATGATGGTTACCATATCTTCTAAGTGAATGCTGTCAGCAGCAACAGCAAGTTTTTTATAATCTTCTTCAGTTCCCCTGCTTAATATGTCTTTCCAGTGAAGTGATGGCTGCAGATAATCGAAGGTGAACACAGCATGAACGGTGCTTACTTTCCTGCGTATCGATTGTACTTTATCATACAGTTCCTGATCGCTCACAAACACCAGCTTTACTGCTGCATCATTCAACACAAATTCCAGTTCGTTTACCGCAAGTGTGGGGTAAATAGGCACCAGCACAGCGCCGGTTTTCTGCACAGCCATATCAAGGATCATCCACTCAGGACGGTTACTGCTGATCACTGCAATTTTATCTCTCCTCTCAACACTCATATCATTTCCGCTGATGCCAAGATGAATAAGACCGGCCGCCAGTTTATCAACAAGTTCTTTTACTTCTGCCAGATACCGCCTTCTTCTTTTGCGGCAAACATTGCTTCCTGGGGAAATTTTGCAAGTTGTACATCAATACAATCGAATAGACGTTTCGGATTCATATAGCATGCAATTGAGAGTAAGGAATAACAGGGCCTGCCCTGTTTAGAACGTTCAGGTAAGTTAAGCAGAAATAGGCAATGGCGATACAAAAAACCCTCCGTTGTGAGGAGGATTTATGAATCAGTTTGCACTTTTATAATACTGCCCTGCGGGAACTTTAAAGAGTTTTGATTTTTGAAACCTTGTAAACTCATTATACTGTTCAGTATTCAGCTTTGTCCAGCTTTCATATTTTGCAAGATCGCCTGCGGCTTCAAATATCCAGTGATTGTATGCATCAAACATCCCTTCCTGCAATAATTGTTTCTGGTGATCAAACAAACGGAAAGGATACTTCGCTGCATATTCCTTATTCCAGTCCAGCAGAAAACGTGTACGCAGCATGGTGAGTGTTTCAGTAGTAACACCATTATTGATAACACTGCTGTTCTGGTTCATGACAGCAATAAATGCTTTTGTAAACTCTGTTTCGCCTTTTGCCGGTTTTGCATTCGCATCAATCACAAAGAATTTTTTATAACTATCGAGCAACAGATTTTTAATTTCAGCTGTGCGGCTGGAATAGCTTTCCATGTTGACGAATATTTCACCATAAATAAGCGCCCACACTTTATCTGTTGTAAAATGATAATAACGTGCAGCAAAATAATAGTTGGCAGCATAGCCGGGATCGTTCTTAATACCAAGTTCCCACTGTTCAATGCTGGTAAAGTTTTCATTCATCATCCACAGTAACTCGCCATACTCTGCATACAATGCACCGCTTGTTGGGTATCTTTTTATTGCACGCTTGTACATTTTTTCAGCTTCCTTGCGTTCGCTGAGTGCTTTGTAAATATTGCCTGCAATCTGGTAACTCTGCACATCAGCATCATCACGCTCCACCAATGGCTTAATGGTTTCCTTTGCTTTTGCAAAATCACGCTGGTAATAATAGGTAAGTGCAAGGTCTTTAATAATGGTAATGTTCTGCGGTTCTTTGGCCAATGCTTT
>JAACZX010000500.1 GCA_009996555.1 Chitinophagaceae bacterium
GATGAAGTATTTACTGTAGTAAACGGTACAATTGGTTATGAAATAAAAGGAGAGGGAAAAAAATTTGCAGGGCCCGGTGAAACTGTTTTTTTTAAACGTGGTGTGGCGCATCGCTTCTGGAACGCCGGTACTGATCTTTTACATTGCAAAGGATATGTGCAACCGGTAAATAATGTGTTGTTCTTTTTAACATCATTGTTTGCTGCACAGGTGAAAAACAAATCTGCACAGCCCGAAACATTTGATGGCGCTTTCCTGATTACAAAATACAGATCTGAATTTGATATGGACGCTATGCCTGTTTTTGTAAAACGTGTTGTTATGCCATTGATCTGCACAACAGGTAAACTCATGGGTAAATACAAACATTTCCAGAATGCACCTGCAGCATATAATAAACAGGATTAGTCAAGTACTTTCAGCTTTATATTTTTATACAGCACTTTACTGCCGGGATCGTGGCCTTGTAATGCAATGGTTCCGCTGCTAAGGATGCGGCCTTCCATTCCTTTATCACGTGTTACATTGGCTGGCTCAGTATAATCAACCAGTTGTTTATTGTTTACAAACACGTTCACCTGTTTGTCTTTTACCACAATGTGCATGGTAAACCATTCATTGTCTTTTGCAGGTGGTTCTTTTATATCCTGTACCGCATACAAACCTCCTGTACGGCGCCAATCGCTTTGCGAATTATTTACCTGTACTTCATAGCCTTTCTTTGGCCAGGAACTTTCCTGGTATTCTGTATGAAAATACACACCAGAGTTTGCACCCGGCATGGTCATAATATCCAGTTTCAGTTCAAAGTTTTTAAAGTTGTGATTTCCTGCAGGGCCATTGTAAAACAGGTGAGCTACTTTTCCATTTACTACAATAGCGCCATTCTCTACCTTAAATGTTTCGGGATTGGCACCCACCTTCCAGCCGTTCAGTGTTTTTCCGTCAAACAAAGAAACCCATTTTGCTTTTTTGGGTTTTGCTGCTACTAAAATGATGACAGCAAACAAGAACATGGTTATCCTGAGTAATGGCATGAAACTGATTTTTTCTTTTACGTAAACAAAAGTATTACTTCAATTCCTCTTTCAACCGAAAACAAAAAATAAACCCGCAGTTAGTTTACTTTTGTTACATGCACATTATTGCTGTTATTCCCGCCCGTTATGCGGCCACACGGTTTCCGGCCAAACTTATGCAGATGCTTGGTAATAAAACCATCATCAGGCACACGTATGAAAACACTGTAGCAACAGGTTTATTTAACGATGTATTGGTGGTAACAGACAGTACTGTTATTTATGATGAAATCACTTCTGCAGGCGGTAAGGCTGTGATGAGCATAAAAGAACATGAAAGCGGTACCGACCGTATTGCTGAAGCTGTGCAGAATATGGATGTGGATGTTGTGATCAATGTGCAGGGCGATGAACCGTTTGTTCAAAAATCATCACTTGAAAAATTATGTACATTGTTTCGGGATGCTTCTGTTGAATTTGGATCACTCATGCACATCATCGGGAATGAAGAGTTGATCAACGATCCAAATTGTGTAAAAGTGGTAGTGAATAAGCAGATGGATGCTTTATACTTCAGCCGTAGTGTTATTCCGTATAAAAGAGATGCAGCTGTTCCTGTTTCGTATTTTAAACACATTGGCATGTATGGTTACCGTAAAAATGCGCTGCTTACATTCTCTGCTTTACCCCCTTCTTTGCTGGAACAAACGGAAAAGCTGGAGCAATTGCGGTTGCTGGAAAACGGGTTTAAGATCAGGATGGCTGTAACTGAACCTGTTGGGGTTTCAATAGATACCCCGGCCGATCTGGAAAAAGCCCGGCTTCTGTTGTAAGTAAAAACCGTTACTGTGAGAAAAAAAATACCGGAAAGTCTTTCGGATTGTCAAAAACGTTTCTATCTTACACTCGGTTTTTCATAGGATATTGGATTTTAAAACGGGGCAGGATTTCTATCTGGCCCCTTTTTTATTTTACAGCCTTCCGGAAAAACCTATATCAATCCAAATTGAGCACTCAACTCCAGCATCCGGTCAATAGGCTTTTTGGCAGCCAGTCTTAATTCTTCATCCATTAGTATTTCCGGCATTTCATATTCCATGCAGAGGTAGATCTTCTCCAGTGTATTGCGTTTCATGTGCGGACAGTCGTTGCATGCACAACTGTTATCAGGAGGAGCCGGAATAAAGGTTTTATGTGGATTACTCTTGATCATCTGGTGAAGAATACCTGTTTCTGTTGCCACAATATATTCCTGGCTGCTGTCCTTTTCGGTGTATTTGAGTAACTGTGTTGTACTGCCAATAAAATCGGCAAGTTGTAATACAGGATCTTCACATTCAGGGTGTGCAATCACCTTAGCATCCGGGTGACGAAGTTTGAGCTTCGTGATCTTTTCCACACTGAAAATTTCGTGTACCATACAGGCACCGTTCCAAAGCACCATATTTCGGCCAGTTACTTTGTTGATATAGGCACCAAGGTTTTTATCAGGCGCAAAAATGATCTTCTGGTCTTTTGGCAGGCTTTCCACAATCTTTTGTGTATTACTGCTGGTGCAAATGATATCGCTAAGGGCTTTAATACCCGCACTGCAGTTGATGTAAGAGATCACCAGGTAATCGGGGTGCTTTTGCTTAAATTGCTCAAACAGCGGCGGTGGGCAACTATCACTCAGGGAACAACCGGCCTTTAGATCGGGTATCACCACTTTTTTGGTGGGGTTCAGGATCTTGGCTGTTTCGGCCATAAAATGCACGCCGGCAAAAACAATGATATCCGCATTCGTTTTCTCCGCCTTTTGTGCAAGTCCAAGGCTGTCGCCAATATAATCAGCCACATCCTGTATATCCGGCTCCTGGTAATAGTGCGCCAGGATAATGGCATTTTTTTCTTTCTTCAAACGTTCAATTTCTGCAAAGAGGTCCAGTTCGGGATCAATCTCCACATTCAGAAATCCATTCTTCTCAACGTTTATCTTTGGATCGGTTACAAGCATTGTGTTCATCCTGCTTTGTTTAAAATTTGACTCGAAACTAAATCAAAAAAATTTGTGGTTTTTGCCCTAATAACTCTTAATAGATTCTTTTTTATTTAATAATCTAATATTATTAGGGATGTGAATTCGTGGATATCTGTACGCATATCTGTTTTGTAAAGTTACGAACAGATGGTTTATTCACAGTTATTCCCAACTCATTCACATACTGATAGTAAGCAGCAGTAAGCACTTTACGTGTTTATACACAATCGGGGATATAAAAACAGCTGTACAACTACCATTCAAAAAACAGTAAAGAGGGCTGTTAACGGAGAGAGGATAAACCCGGGGTTTTTAACGTAAAAAATTCGAGGGGTACTTGCCGGGCTTTCTCTTAACGAAACATACACCAGGTTTTCCCCGTTTGCTTTTGCAGAAATCCACAGGTTCATCCGGTTATTCACAACCCCGTTGTGAATTGTAAAAACGGGTTTTTGAAAATGGTAGACCTTAATTTTCTAAAACCCTTGTCCTGTGTTGTTTACGGGAGTTTTCCACAATTTGTTCAAACCTTATTTTCCCCTATTTTTGCCGCTCACTTTTATAACGTACAATATAATATTATGTCCATTATTCAGCAGATTCGTGAAAAGTATGCAGCTGTGAGTATTGCTGTGATTGCTTTGAGCCTTGTCGGATTTATTTTAACGGATTACTTTGCCGGTCGTGGTAGTGGTGCCGGTGGATCACAATCAAAATCACTTGGTACCGTAAACGGAAAAGATATTGATGTGGTTGTTTTTAATGATCGTTTACAGGAAATGGAAAACGGTTACCGTTCACAAGGAATGGATATTAATGATGAAATGCGTCAGCAATTAATTGAAATGCTTTGGAATAATGAAGTAGAAGAAACCATCCTCACTGCTGAATATGAAAAGCTTGGTTTAACGTTTACTTCTGCTGATATGAATGAAGCATTGTACGGACAAAATCCTCCTCCGGCATTGGCACAGCAATTTACAGATCAGCAAACGGGTTTGTATGATGCAAATGCTGCACGCCAGTTCATCAATTCATTAAAGAAGAAAAGCGCAAGTGATCCCCAGCGTATGTACGTTGAGCGTAATATTATTGATTTCCTTGTACAAAATGGTTTGCGTACAAAGTATGTAACATTACTTACCGGAAGTGTTTTTTATCCAAAATGGCTGAGTGATAAAGATCTTGCTGATCAAAGCAGTATTGCTTCTATTAATTATGTATCTATTCCTTATACTAGCATCAGCGACAGTGCTGTGAAAGTAACGGATGAAGATATTAATGCGTATGTGCGCAAGCATAAGAATGAATTTAAACAACAGGAAAGCCGTGTTATTTCTTATGTGTCATTTGATGCTGCGCCAAATGCTGCTGATTCAGCCGCTGCATTAGATGCCGTGAACAAACAGTATGCTCCTTTTACAGCATCTACTGATGCTGCTCAGTTTGTACTGGCTAATAATTCAAGCACCGAGTTTTACGATGGTTACATTGTAAAGTCGGCTTTACAGGTACCAAATGCAGATTCGATCCGTTCACTTCCTGTTGGTGCAGTGTTTGGACCTTACCAGGATGGTGGTAATTTTGTATTGGCGAAAATGGTAGCTAAGCGTGATATTCCTGATTCAGTTAAATGCCGCCACATTTTGGTTGGTACAATTGATCAGCAAACTGGTCAACCCACAATGACAGACAGTGCAGCAGCTAAATTGATCGACAGTATTAAAACTGCTGTGAATGGCGGTGCAAGCTGGGCTGATATGGTGAAGAAGTATAACCCATTGAGTGACGGCAGCCGTGAGAATAATGGTGAAATGACTTTTTCTTCCGTACAAATTCAAGCGCCAAACTTTGCAAAAGAATTTGGTCAGTTCATTTTGTTTGATGGTAAACAAGGCGAGCGCAAAGTGGTGAAAACAAGCTTTGGTTATCACTACATCGAAATTATGGAGCAAAAGAAAATTGAGCCTGCTTATAAAGTTGCTTATTTCTCACGAGCAGTTGAACCAAGTGATGAAACAATCAACAATGCAAGTACAGCAGCAGCACAATTTGCAGCAGAAGCCCGTAATGCAAAACAGTTTGAAGATGCAAGTACCAAAAAGAAACTTGCGCCACGTGTGGCAGAGATCCGTCCGGCAGATTATTCAATCATTGGCTTAGGTGGTGCACGCAACCTTGTTAAATGGGTGTATGAAAATAAAAAAGGCACAGTATCTGAACCAACAACTTTAGGTGACAAGGTAATTGTTGCAGTAATTGTTGAAGAAAGAGAAGAAGGATTGCCTGATGCTAAAACTGCACGTATCCAGGTTGAAACAATTATCCGAAATCAGAAAAAAGCAAAAGAGATCATTGCTAAAATTGGTAACAACCGTGATCTGAACCAGATCGCTACCAGCTTTAAAACAAATGTGCTTCGTGCAGATAGTATTTCTTTCTATTCTCCATTCATCCCGGGTTTGGGTATGGAGCCGAAAGTTACAGGTGCAGCATTTAATCCTGCAGTAAAAGGCAAAGCAAGCGAACCAATTACAGGTAATTCTGCTGTATTTGTTATTGTAACAGAAAATGTTGGATTGCAATCCGCAGGTAACGCTGCTTATAACGATCGCCGTTTACAAATGGAGGGTGGTATGAAACAGGCTGGAGCAAATGCTGCTTTCCAGGGTTTGCGTAATGCGGCAAAAGTGAAAGACAGACGTATTAAGTTCTTTTAACAGAAGTAGTTCTGTATAGCTCATGGGCATAACGCAAGTTATGCCCATTTTTATGCACAGTAGTTTTACGAGTAAAAGCATGAAAAAATACGATACCCCGAAATGGTAAAAAAGGAAATTGCATATTTGGAGTAAATTTACTATCTCAAACGAAGCGATATGAGTGATGTGATAGTAAACAGAGTTGCCGACAGTGCTTTACAAACGATTGACCTGGAAGCATGGATCCCAAAAGAAGAACCGGTTGTATTTGATCTGAAAGATTTCCTTTTTATGGGATTGATCATTAAGGAAAAAGAGTTCAGGACTTCTCTTCAACAGACCGATACAGAAGTTTATAAGGACAAAACCGTGTTGATTACGTGCAGTACCGATGCAATTATTCCAATGTGGGCATATATGCTGGTAGCAGCATTATTACAACCGTTTGCAAAAGAGTTGTTTCTCGGTTCAAAGGAGGAATGGAAGAAACAAAAACTGATGCAGGAAATAGAACAGGTGAATATAGAAATATATAAAGATCAGCGTGTGGTGGTAAAGGGTTGCGGCGATGAACCGATACCGGAAGCAGCTTACCTGGCCATTACAAACAAGCTGAGACCTGTAGCAAAAAGTATTATGTACGGCGAACCATGTAGCACCGTTCCTATTTTTAAACAACCAAAACCAACTGTATAAACCTCAGTGTCACTGAACGATTTTCGTAATTACCATCCTTACCGGCTCACACCCAGGCAGCGAAAATTTTTGAAGCAATGGGAAAAACGCAGGTTAATTCCCCGTTGGAAATATATTCTCTATCACGGTGTGTTAAGGGAAGGTCTTATTTGTATGCTGGTAATTAAGCTACTTCAGTTTGGATTTGATCCAAAGGCGTTCACGGGTTTTTATTTTAACGTGATGGGTATAGTGCTGATGGTTATGGAAGTTTGTTTCTGGCTGGGTGGCGGAGGTATCATCGGCTGGTTTAAGCACCGTAGTTATGAAACCGAATATGAAATGCTGAAAAGTATGGAGCATTTTTAACTGTCTTATTCCACTTCAACAATCATTTCAATTTCTACAGCAGCATTTAAAGGCAACGCAACCATCCCCATGGCTGCTCTTGCATGTTTTCCTTTTTCGCCAAATAGTTTTACCAGCAGATCACTGCAGCCATTGATCACTTTTGGCTGTTCAATAAAATCAGGAAGGCAGTTTACATAACCGTTTACTTTTACAATTCGTTTTACTTTATTAAGATCGCCTCCCAACGCATCTTTCAGTGTGGCAATAAGATTCAATGCTGCAACTTCAGCTGCCTGGTAACCCTGTTCAATTGTAAGATCCTTTCCCAGTTTTCCGGTAATGTTTGTTCCATCCATTCTGGTGGGAATATGACCGGCAAGAAAAATAAGATTGCCACTGCGTACGTACTTTACATAATTGGCAGCAGGCTTTGTTACAACAGGTAATTGCAAGCCAAGCTCTTTAATTTTTTCATCAACAGATTGTGCCTGTGTATGGATGTAAACGAAACAAAAAAGTAATACAAATACTGATCTCATATTGCTTACTTTAATTAGTGTTTTATCAGAACCAGCCTCTCTTGCGGAAAATGTACAGCATAACAACAGGTATGAGTACCATCATTGTGCAGGCAAGATAAAAGCCCCATTTGTGATGTGCATAAGGAATAATATCAAAGTTCATCCCGAACATGCCGCCGATTACTGTAGCCGGGGCAAGTAAACAGGTAACAATTGCCATCACCTTCATTACTTCATTCATCTTCAGATTCACATTACTCAGGTACAGATCGTGTAAGTTCATCATCATATCACGGTAGTTTTCTGCAAGATCATTCGCCTGTATAATATGATCATAAATGTCTTTAAAGTATTTCTCAGTGCGTTCCTGAATCAACGGACTTTCGCTGCGCAGGATACCATTGACCATATCTCTTACTGGTGCAATATTTCTTTTGAGTACAATCATTTCTTTGCGGAGCTGGTTAATTTTTGCCAGCGACCGTTTATTCGGATGACGGATAATATCTTCTTCCAG
>JAACZX010000103.1 GCA_009996555.1 Chitinophagaceae bacterium
AACCAACTGCTTTAATCACTCCCGTTTGCCAACGCACTTGCTTAAATGTAAACTGGAAACGATTGCGTTGCTCTCCAAAGCCCAGCGATTTACCATTTACAAACAATTCAACCTTATCAGCCGAAGAGATCACAAACATATCTTTTACAGTAGTATCAGAATAATTCCAATGACCGATAATATGGATGCGTGGTTTTTCTACATCAACCCAGCCATCCCACATAACCTGGTGAGCATAAAAGTTTTCTTTGATGATACGCAGTGCATCAACCTCACCACTTCTTCTGTAATTTTCTGCACCACGATGATGCGTGTTTGTTTCAGAAAAAATAATGTTCACACCACCCGAACTTACACGCTTACCTGTGCCCGGACGTTCCTTCCAGTAGTCGTACCAGCGTGCAATATTTTCAAGTGCATGCGATTCCATATTACGGTTGTAAATTTTAGCAGGCTCACCTTTATGCAAAGGCCCGTCACCATCTTTATGATAGGGTGGCGAGTAATCATCCCAATACTTACGCAAACCTTCATCTCTTGAATATTCCATTGCCCACACAGGTATATGCGCACTCTTATTAATGTACAACATTTCACCACCATATTCGGCTGTTTTGCTGTCCAGCATTTCACGGCTTCCAATAGCCCTGCCGCCAAACGGATCGTACAAATCACGAATGGCTTTCATTTCTTTCATGTGTACTTCGCTGATGTTTTCATTACCGCATTCATAAAAAATAATGCTCGGGTTATTGCGGTTATAAATGATGGCATCACGCATAACTTCTGTGCGTTGTTTCCAGCGTGTACCTTCCACATCTCTTTCAGCATCGCCTGCAGGCATGGCCTGCATCATACCCACTCGGTCGCAACTTTCAATATCCTGTTTCCATGGTGTGATGTGCATCCAGCGTACAAGATTGCCATTGCTTTCCACCATCAGTTTATTGCTGTAATCACTCAGCCATGCCGGAACACTCATGCCAATAGCCGGCCATTCGTTTGAAGTGCGTTGTGCATAGCCATGCACTTGTATCACACGGTCATTGAGGTAGATCATTCCATCCTTAAATGCTGTTTTACGAAAGCCGGTTGTTGTAGTAACAGCATCAACTGCTTTTCCATTTATGAGCAACGCCGTTTCTATATCATACAAATAACCATACCCCCAACTCCAGAATTGCAGATTGTTTGCAGGGGCTGAAGCAGAAATTTCTTTTACATCACCTGGCTGTATTTGCACAGGTGCAGAGGTAAATGTTTTAATGAGGATGCCTTCAGGATCTTTCACTGAAACTTTATAGGTAACCGTTTGTGCTTTTCCTGTTTCATTTTTTATCTGTGATGATGCAACGATCACTGCAGTTCGTTTTTTTATGTCAAACTCTTTTGCATAAATATATATGCCGGTTGTGCCAAGTGTTGAAAACAATGGCAGTGTTTGGTATAAAGGCGATGTTACATGCAGGAATACATTTTTGCAAAGGCCACCATAGTTGGCGTTAAAGTTTTTATCGATCCACTGAAATTTGGTGTTGGTGGCTTTTTCCTTGTACTCCCAGCTGTTATTAGTGCGTACGGCAATTATATTTTCTTCGTTGCCATATTTCAGAAAAGGGCTGATGTCGAAACCAAAAGCAGTTACACCATTTTCGTGCAAGCCAGCGTATTTGCCGTTTACATAAACCTCCGCAGCTTGCCGCACACCTTCAAATTCAAGAAATACTTTTTGCCCTTTTGCTGAGGGTGGAAGTTTAAACCGCTTTCTGTACCAGGCTATACCGGTAGACAGATCAACGATGTCTTTTTTAAACGCATCGTTTTCGTTCCAGGCATAGGGAAGGGTAACCTGTTTCCAGGCTGCATCGTTAAAGGAAGGACTGCTGAAGACTGAATCATCGCCAACAAATACTTTCCATTGCGGATTGAAATTATATTTTGCACGTTGTGCAAATGAGTAAACTGCAGCAATACAAATTGCTGCAGTCAGAATTATTTTTTTCATCAAAAAATTATTTCATTTTGTAAATCTCGGTACCTGCAAGTAAGAAACAACCTAAGCCATAGTCTTCAAAGTCGGGTGTGCTGGTGTAGCTGACAGGCTGACCATCCTTCGGTTCTTTACCTGTTCCCTGTACATAACCAAGCTTACCATCTTTATGCACCGCTTCTTTGTTCATGGCATTCCATGCTTTTGCAATAGATGCTTTGTATGTTTTTGCATCGAGGATTCCATTGTTGATGCCCCATGCAAAACCATAAATAAAAAGTGACGTGCCGGATACTTCTTTTCCGCCAAAATTATTTGGATCGTTCAAACTCACATTCCAATAGCCATCGGTACGTTGCAGTGGCAGCAATGCAGCACACATGTCTTTAAAATCCTGCAGGTATTCATTGTAATGCGGATCTGTTTTCGGCAAAGCTTCCAATGTTTTAACCAATGCAGCCACCACCCAGCCGTTGCCACGGCTCCAGTAACAATCATCGCCATTGGGTTCTTTATAGGGCGGATCAAAATCTTTATCTCTCCACCATAATTTTTCAGCCTGGTTATACAAACCGTTTACACCATGTTTGTACTTGGTAAAAGCATACATTTCATACATGCGGTTGAAATACGAAGTGTCGTTATACAGGTTGCCAAGTTTTACAAAAACAGGCATAGCCATTTGCAATGCATCGATCCAGTTCCAGTCATCAATTTTAGAAGTACGCATCATTGTATCAATCGATGCTTTAATATCTCTGATGCGTTCGGGATGTTGCTTGTTATCGAGCAGGTACATATCAATATATGTCTGCCCGCAACATTGGTTATCAGCATTGCGTGTTTTAATACCACCCCGCAAACCCCATTTGTGTTTTTCGCCCCATTGCAATGTGTAATCGTAATAGGCTTTTTGTTTATCAATAGCATAAAGCGCCATTAATCCTTCATAATAAACAGCTCTTGTCCAGATATTACTTGGGCGTTCGATATTGGTAAAAATGGATTTACCGGCATCGGGCCACTTGTTCATAAAATACTGGTTGGTAAGCCTTAGTGTTTTCAACACCTTCTTTTTGGCGGGTAATTTCTGAGCATCTGCTGAAGCTGTAAGAGCAATAAAGAGCAGCAAGCAAAACAATCTTTGAAACATAGCAGCAATAGTTAAATAATAAAAAGCCAATGATAGCCAATTAAAAGTAGCAGAGCATCCTGCGGTATCCTGAAGATGATTCTGATTATGAATAAACAACCTTTTCAGCAACTGCTTGCAAGAGCATTTTTTGGGAACGATTGCGTAATTATAGCCGGATGTACAGGATGGAACAGGATACCGACGCTTTAGAATTGATTTAAATTTAGCAGACATTTAACTAATAATTGCTGCTATATGAAAGAAAAAAGATGGGTACGCTCCTGCGTACTGTTAACGTTATTGCTATGCTCATTTCTCAACACATTTTCACAAGGAACATTTAAGGTTTCCGGTAAAGTAACCGATGATGCAGGTAAGCCTGTTTCGGGAGTAAGTGTGCTTGTAAAAGGAACAACTACCGGTACTACAACCGGTGCAGATGGAGGTTTTCAAATTAATGCGCCATCTGGTCTTGCAATTCTTGTTTTTTCTTCCGTTGGTTTTACCGATCAGGAAGTAAACGTAAACAATCAAAGTACAATTAATGTAACACTTGCTGCCGGATCATCCAACTTACAGGATGTGGTAGTGGTGGGTTATGGCACCCGTAAAAAAGTAGAGGTCACAGGTGCTACTTCGTCTATTTCAGGCGACAAGTTGCGTTCTGTTCCAACCACCAATATTACACAGGCAATGCAGGGACGTTTGCCCGGTGTACTTGCTACACCAAACGGGTTTCGTCCGGGTGCAGGTAGTGCCATCCGTATTCGTGGTAATCGTTCATTAAGTGCAAGCAATGAACCCTTGTATGTAGTGGATGGTTTTCCGGTAAGTTATACAATTGATGATATGAACCCGAACGACATTGAATCAATTGATATCTTAAAAGATGCCTCTGCTACTGCTATTTACGGTGTGCGTGGTGCCAATGGTGTTATCCAGATTACAACCAGAAAAGGAAAAGCAGGTAAAATATCTGTCAGCTATTCAGGTAGTACAGCCATTGAAAGTATTATCCGTCCCTTGCCAATATTTAATTCGGTTGAGTTGAGTGATGCATGGCGCCAGGCGTTTTTTGCAGACAGGCAGTATACCAGGAACATTGGTGCGGCATCATCTACAAACCCGTTATACTATTATCCAACAGCGCTTGCTGATGTAGCTTTGTTCCGAAACAGGTTTGGGAGTGAAACACAGTGGGATGCAATTAAAGATGCATACACATGGCTTGCCTATGATCCTGCAAACAACATTTTTGTTGCAAAGAAAAGACTTGCCACAGCACAGGAAAGACAAACAATGATCAACCTTGGTCTTACACAAGTTGACAGTGTAGATATGTATGATCCCTCCAAGATCAGAAGTTTCGACTGGTTAAATGAAGTTGGTTTGCGCCAGGGCCGCACAGATAATCACAGTATTTCTGTAACTGGTGGCAGCGAAAAAATAAAAGCTTCATTCAACGCAGGTTACTTTAAACAAAAAGGGATTGAGTATGCGCAGGATTTTACCCGTTACTCAATTGGTAACTCGGTAGATTTTAAACCAGTGAAGTTTTTGAATTTCGGAACAACCATCAACTATATTCATGCTATTACCAATACCAGCACCAGCTCTTATGCTAATGCTTCAGGCATGATCCCGATGACGACGCCTTACGATACTGCAGGCAACTGGATATTATTTCCCAACCGTGATCAGCAAATTGTTAATGCTGTAAACGACCGCAACACTGTGCTTGACGAAACAAAAGCTAATCGTGTGTTTGGTAACATCTTTGCTGAGATCACTTTGTTCAAAGGGTTTAAGTACCGTACAATGTTTGGTTTGGATACCCGCACTTCTACAAGAGGTACATTTAATGGAGCCCAATCATCTGTTCGTTTAGGAAGCCCGGCCAATGCATCGCAAACAAACAACACTGCTTCTTCATGGGTGTATGATAATATCATCACTTATAATACAAAGATCAAATCTGATCATACCATCAATGTAACATTGCTGCAGGAATTGCAAAGCCTTAACCGTTCTTCTTCTTTAACCATGTCGGCTAACAACCTCATTTTTGAAGAACAGAAATGGTATTCATTGCAATGCAACGTAATACCGATGCTACTGTTACAGGTTCTGGCACGTTCTCTGCCACGCAATACCTTTCATACATGGGCCGTTTGGAGTATGGCTATAAAAATAAATATCTGCTTACTGTAAGTAACCGTTACGATAACTCATCGGTACTTGCTGAAGGCAATAAAGGAGCATGGTTCCCTTCGCTTTCAGTTGCATGGCAAATTGATAACGAAAACTTTTTCTTAAAGCAGAATGTTGTTAACCGTGCAAAGCTGCGTGCTGGTATCGGCAGGGTAGGTAATGCATCAATTGATCCATACCAAACAGCAGGCCCGTTAGGTTTTACCAACTACAATTGGGGTAATGGTGTTGCTGCTATTGGTGCGGCGCCCACTACATTCCAGACTCCTGCTCTCAGCTGGGAAAAAACAACCACAACAAATGTTGGAATTGAGTTTGGCTTGTTTAAAAACAGGATCAGCGGTACCGTTGACTGGTACAATTCAAACACAACCGATCAGTTGCAACGCCGTTCTATTCCCTCGGCAAATGGGGTAGATTTTGTTTATTTCAACTTAGGCGAAGTAAACAACAGAGGTATAGAAATAGGACTGAGTACTGTGAATGTTGAAAAGAAAAATTTCCAGTGGACAACAGATTTCATGTTTACTGCAAACAGAGAAAAAATTGTTGATATTGATGGCAGTGGTAACAGCAACTTTGCAAACCTCTGGATATTAGGACAGCCTTTGCAGGTTTATTGGGGATTCCAGAAAGATGGCATTTTCCAATATGAAGATACTGTTCCGGGCAAAGGAATACTTGCTACGTATTACTGGCCAAAGAACGGTCGTAACAATGCAAACTACCAACCCGGCCGTATCAAGATCATTGATGCAAACAAAGATTCTGCGTTTAGTCCTGCAGACAGGATAATCTTAGGTTCACACAATCCTGATTTCATTGCAAGTATCGGCAATACATTTACGTATAAAAATTTCGAGCTGAACTTCCTGGTTTATTTCCGTGTTGGCGGAATGTACCGTGTTCCACGTCCGGGTCTTGTTGGCCGTTACCAGTCTCCAAAAGTAAATTACTGGACGCCTACTAATCCAAGCAATGAATACCAGCAGCCCACACAAACAAGTGATATTCCTTTGAACTGGGAAGCGCTTACTTATCGTAAGGCAACATTTGCACGATTCAGAAATATTACATTGACATACCGTGTGCCGAAAACATTCACTGACAAGTTGCACATGACCAACTTCTCAATCTATGCAAGTGCAGTAAATCCTATCCTGCTCCATAAGCAGTCTGATTACGATCCAGAAACAGTTCCTTATCGTGAATTCCCGGGTTCTACTACAAACCAGGTAGGGCCAACCTCGTACAGCTATAAGAGTTATGTATTTGGTGTACGTCTGGATCTCTAATCAATTTATTGCAAAACCTAAAAAATGACAATCATGAAAAGTTATATCAAGATAATAGGTGGAATGATGGTAGCGGCAAGCATGCTGGCTCTTTCATCCTGTAAGAAATTTATTGAAGAGGAATTGGTAACTACACTTACCGAAGACTATTATAAAAGCGATGCCGGACTTGAAGACCTAGTAAAATCAGCGTATGCCCCATTGCAATGGCGTTTCTCAGGCGAGCAATCGTATTGTATGTATAATTTCGGTACAGATGAATTTAGAGAAGGTGATCAGTTCAACAATGTTCGTTATAACGATTACGATGCCAACCTGAATTCGAATGATGCATTTGTAAATGGTTTATGGACGAATAACTATTCTGGTATCCGCCGCTGTAACCAGGGGATAGAAATGATCTCTGCATTTAACGATGCATCTTCACGTGTATTGGGAACGCAGGCACAAAAGGATTTACGTATAGCAGAGTTGAAAGCATTGCGTGCTCTTTATTATTTTCAATTAGTTACACAGCTTGGCGGCGTACCGCTTGTTACAGCCGTACCTAAAGAACCGCAGTATGAGTTTCCACGTGCAAGTGTTGCGGAAATATATAGTCTCATTATTTCCGATTTTAAAGCTGCCGGCCCCGCATTACCTTGGCGCTATGCAGGTGCTGACCGTGGCCGTGCTACCCGTGCAATGGCTTATCATTTTTTGGCAAAGGCTTATCTTACCCGTGGCAGTGCAGTAAGTGATCAGCGTGGACAAAAGCCAACAGACATGGATAGTGTGATCTTTTTTGCCAATGATGTTATTGCAAACAGTGGCCATGCGCTGGAAGCTGATTACGGCAACCTGTTCAATTCAGCTTATCCTGATGGAACAATTCCAGCTGTTGGTCAGAATGGGTCTGTGCCAACAGGCAGTAAAGCTAAGATTGATGCGAATAATGCCAGCAACGAGATCATTTATGCTGCACAGTTCAGCTCAAACCTCAATCTTGCAACAGCAACAAATAACCAAACTCATCTTTTCTATCCTTCTGCATACGATGCAGGTATTCCAGGTCTGGTGCGTGATTTCTTTAATGGTCGTCCGTTCAGAAGATTACGTCCAACAGATTATACAATTGATGTGTTT
>JAACZX010000009.1 GCA_009996555.1 Chitinophagaceae bacterium
GCTGTCGTGCAAAAAAATCATCCACATTATCATCAAAAATGATTTTGATAACTGACAGCCCGAACATGGTTACACTCCGCACACTTGTTTTGTGCTGCACCGGGTTCATGGCAATTTCAATAGGCGTAGTAACAAAACGTTCGATTTCTTCTGCACTGCGGCCGCTCCATTCAGTAACAATAATGATTTGTGTATTGGTTACATCCGGAAACGCCTCAATAGGCATATTACGGAAACTGATAAACCCCGCAATTGCCAGCACCGTTACCCAGAAAAAAGTAAACGCTTTGTTTTTTAATGAAAACGAAACAATGTTTTTAATGATCCTGTTCATGAGTAACGGCTGGTTAGTAGTTTAAGGCATTGTAGATTAACAACTGGTTTTTCGTAATTACTTTTTCAGATTCTTTTAATCCTGAACTGATATAAATATTATTGCCTACCTGCCTGTATACTTCCACCTGCCGGGTTTCCACATTATACCGGTCTTTAAACAGCATGACATAGCTTTTGCTTTTATCGAAAATAACAGCCGATGAAGGCACACGAACCATTGACTCTTTATCAAAAAAACGCAGAACAATCCAAGCACGCATTTCAGGTTTCAGCAGATAGCCTTCGTTGGATAACTTCACCCGCACTTTCATGGCTTTTGTTTCAGGATCGATGATGTTGTATATCTTATCCACCTTTCCTTTAAACTGCTGCTCACCATAACTGAGTGTAGTCACATACGCATCCACACCCAACCTTACCCGGTCTATATCGCTTTCGTTTACGTTAGCAATTGCCCACACATCATCAATCTGTGCAATATCAAAAATGTTATCTGTGCGGTCGCTGCGTAACTGCATATCCTGGTTAATGTTTTTTTGAATAACAAAACCACTCAGTGGCGAACGCACTTCAAACAACGACCCGTTTTTCAGATGATAAATACGGTAAGTTTCTTCCATACGCCCCAATTCCGATTGTGCTTTCTGGTATTGACTTTGTGCTTCGGCCACTTCTCTTTCTGTATTCAGTTTTCCATCAAACAACTCCTGTGCAACACGCAGATTATTTTTTGCCACAACAAGGTTATTCCTTGCATCCACCAGGTCTCTTTCAAAACCTGCCACTTCTGTACTGCGGATGGTAGCCAGCACCTGTCCCTTCTTCACATAATCGCCCAGTTCCACATTTACCTTTTCCACATTACCGCCAACAATGGGAAATACTTCGATGAGTTTATTGTTATCGGTAGTGATCTTACCATAAAACTTCAGCTCATTTTCCACCTGTTGCATCACAGCCGGTTCAATGCTGATAGATTTCATCATGGTATCGCTCAGTACAAATGTTTTCGATACGGGTTCTTTTTCTCCGGGTTTATGTTTACAGGAAACAAGCAGCAAACACATGCAGAACGGCAGTATTAAAATGCGGTACATATTCATCAACTATTAATTTCTTGAAAAGATTCAGAAGACAGGAACACTTGCTGTATGGTTCACCTCTTCGCAGATAACAGCAAAACTTTTCTGTACCTGGTTAAACTTCATCATTGCTTCATGGTAGCTTTCAATGAAATCGGTGAATTCGATCAGTGATATATTGCGTCGCTGGAAGTTGTCGTAAATGCCTTTGTACACAGCAGCAAAATGTTCATAATCGGGGCCTGTGAGCAAACGAAGGTTCTCTGCTGATACGATGTATTTGCTATACACTGCTTTTACATCATTTTCCACCTGCACCTGCAGTTCATTCTTTCCTGTTTCTGCTTTCTTCACTTCAAAAGAAGCGGCCTTTATATTTCCCTTATTCCTGTTCCACAATGGTATGGGCATACCTATTGTAAAGTTTAACTGGTTACGAAATGCACCACCCTGCTGATCGTAACTGAACCCCATTGTAACATCGGGCTTTGCCAACGTACGCTGCCATTGATAATTTAATTGTGATGCATTCACCATTTCGCTGCTCATAGCCAAATCGGTACGGTTTGAAAGTGCGAGTGTAATAATGTCGGCAAGAATGATCTCTTTGTTGGGATTATACCGCTGCAGCTCAACAGTTGATGGTGCAGGGGTATAATCAACTGCCGTTCCCATCAACATCTGCCAGTTTCGTTTTTCTTCGGCAAGATCGGCCAACAATTCGGTACGGCTGTTCTGCAGACTGATGTAGAGATACTGCAAACGTACCAGGTCTTTCAACGGAATATTTCCTTTATCGGCCTGCACACGATAAGCTTTTACTAAGGTATCAATCTGCTGCATCTGCATCGTCAATGCATTAATTGTAATTGCATCATAATAAACAGACAGATAACTTTTATGCAACGAAAAACGAAGATTGCGAAGTACTTCTTTAAAATACAATTCCGCTAAACGGGTGTTGGAACGGGCCAGTTCAATTTCGGCCTTTTTTTTACCACCTAACAGAACCAGCTGTTGTACCTCCATTGCTTTCTGCCCGTTTTGTCCAACATGTAAAAATTTGCGATCGTCCGGTGCGTATGCATTTATATCAAACAAAGCTTCCGGCAAAGGCCAGATAGCTGCCTGCACCTCCTGTGCTTTTGAAACACTGATATTAAACTGTTCTGCAATGAGTGAGAAATTGTTTTTCATAAACAACATTTCACTCTGCTCAAGTGTAAGCGGATCGGCCGCTGCAACACTCTTAACAAAAAAACTGAACAGCCAAAAAGAGAGTACTATTTTTTTCATGCACCGGAAATTATATTCCGTGTGCAAAATTGCTGTGTACAGCTTAAGAAAAGCTTAATAGCGGCTTAAGATGTCCTTAAGAGTGTTTAAGAAATGTTACAGTTACAATATTCACATCGGGTTGAGCAATATGAAACTGCACAGTGGCAGTATGATGATCAAAAATGCGTTTTACAATACTTAACCCAATACCGCTTCCGGTTATTCCTGTTGCATTTGTTCCCCGGCGGAAGGGAGTAAACAACTGTTCCCTATCTTCAGCAGAAGGAAACGGTCCATTATTTTTAAAAACGATGCAGGTATGCTCATCCGTTATTTGCAACAGCACTTTTACTTTTTCATCGGAAGAATAGAGATATGCGTTTTTAATCAGATTACTAAAAGCAATACGTAAAAGTGTTTCATCGCCCATTAAAGAAAGATCGGGTTCCCCGGCACTGCTGTCAATTTCAAACTGGAAGCGCATACCTGGATACTGCCGTTTCAACAAGTCCACTTCACGAAATAATAATTCATCAACACGAACAGAAAAGAACAATTCTTTTGAGTCCTTATTCTCAATTTTTGAAAGCAGCAGTAACGATGTAACAATATCCGACAACTGATATGCATTCGCTGAAAGCTGACTGAACGACTCTACAAGATGCGGAGTTTCCTTATAAGCCTCAGATAGATTTTCAAGACTTGTTACAATTCGTGTTACAGGCGTTTTTAACTCGTGTGATGCATTAGCAGTAAAATTCCGTTGCCTTGTGTATGAATGATCAATACGTTCCAGCATGGAATTAAAAGAAGTAGCAAGAGCACCCACTTCATCATTTGGATTCTTTACTTCAATTCGTGTATTCAGGTTATGTTCAGTAATGCTTACGATCTTTTCTTTCAACAGTTCAAGTGGTGCCAATGCCCGTTTACTCACAAAAAACGACAATGCCCAGATAACTGCGGAACCAACTATAAAGGCCACAAAGAAAATAATCCGCAGATAGTTCAGGTTACTCTTCCCGTATTTATCATCAGCTGAAGTAAGTACATAATAATTTGCTCCCTGGTAATGATAATAGATTGCAAACACCTCGTATCCATCCCTTCTGCCAAACATTTTCCCTTTTGTTTTGATCTCTTTTAATTCATTCACCGTCCATTTAAGCGGAGCATCATCAATACTGCTGTACACAAGTTGATACTGGTCGTTAAAAATGAGTGTTTTTTCATTGTACAGTTTATTCAGTGTGTTCGAGTCAATCAAACGCAGCAGGTGTTCATCTATTTCCTCCACTTCAACCATAAACTTTACAGTGGTAATCGCTTTTTCCTGCAGCCGTGCTTTAAACTCGTCTTTGCGGAACTCTGCAAATAAGGAATATACAACCGTCATCACTGTTCCCAGCAAAACCATAAAGCAAATGCTGAACAGGATAGAAAACCGCTGCCTGATATTTAAACGGATCATCGTGTGTTAAAGTTCTTTCAGGTAATATCCATAACCTGTGCGTGTATGAATGAGTGGCGATCCAAAAGGTTTGTCAATTTTTGTACGCAGGATACTGATATACACCTCAATGGTATTTGTGCCTGTTTCGAAATTAATATCCCACACTTTTTCAGTAAGCGTTTGCTTGGATAATGTTTTTCCATTGGCAGCAGCCAATACTTCCAGCAGTTTATATTCCTTTGGTGTGAGCACAATGGATTTACCGGCTCTTGTAACCATTTGCTCATCTGTATCAATTTCAAGATCGGCAATGGTATAGGTTGCCTTTTTAAACCCGTTGTTGGCCGAACGACGCAATAACGCCTGTATACGTGCCAGCAATTCTTCAAAATGAAAAGGTTTAACCAGGTAATCATCTGCACCGGCCTGCAATGCTTCCACTTTATCTTCCAGATCGCTATAGGCAGTAAGCATGAGAATAGGCGTTTGAACATCCTCTGTTCGGATCTTTTTACATACTTCAAGCCCATTCATGTGTGGCACGTTCTGATCAAGAATAAATAAATCGTACGTTTCAAATTTCAATTGTTTAAAGAACAATAACCCATCATATACCACATCGCATTTCAATTGCTTGCCTTCCAGGTGCAGCTTTACTTCTGCAGCCAGCTTATAATCATCTTCTAATAAAAGGATGGAGTTCATCAGCCAAGTCTGTTCTTTTTTTGATACGCTGCAAAGTAAGGGCAGAAACTGTTAACTACCTGTATAAACTGTAGCACTTGCCTGTTATGCACAAACGGCAATGGGCAAAAAATACCCCGGCGCAAATCAAGAAAGCTGCACCAGGGTATATATAGAACGATCAGGTTGTACAGCTTGTACCATTACTGTTGCTGGATCCAGTTGTATATATAACCAGCAGTAGTTTCATAGTCAGGAAGACCAACAACAAAGTGATTATTTTCCGGAAACTCTTTCCAGTCTGTAACAGAATTTTTATCGCTGTAACGTTTGAAGTTTCGTTTATTGAGTGAAGCCGGTAAAATATTGTCCTTTCCTCCCGCCACAAATAACAATGGGACATGTGGTTTACTGAAATCGATTTTTGCAGTTAGGGTTAATGCACCTCGTGATGCTCTTTTTGATTCAGGAATGGTGTTTGCTTCATAAGCTGCTTTCTGATCTGCAAGGCTCATACCATTGGTAAATGCGTACTGCCATGTTTTAAACGACATTAAATAGGTTTTGTCAAGCGAAGTAAATAAGCCCAAAGAACGCCAGCCTGCTTTCAGGAACGAAAATTCATAAGGAATAACACCAAGCGGCGGAACTGATTGCAAGGCCACTGCCCCTGCTGCTAAACCACGGCTCACCAGTAACTGAGTGACTAAACCACCCAATGAATGACCAATGATGATTGGTTTTTCAGGAAGCGTTGCAATAAAACCTGCATAATGATCTACCACTTGTTTTAAACTTGTTTTTGCCAATGCCAGGTCATGTGGTTTACGGTCTCTTACTTCTTTTGCTGTACCTTCTTTGTTAGGCCATGCCGGAGCGTAGGTAGTATAACCTTTGCTTTCAAAATAACGTTGCCAGGGTTCCCATCCAAGATTGGTTACAAATGCACCTGTAACGAATACGATTGTTTTTGATTGACTTGCTTTCATGATTTGTGTTTTTTGTTTGATTTGATAACACAAAGCTCGAAAGTGCAGGCTGCAAAAACTTTAACCCAGGTTAAAATCGATTATTTCCCCGAAATTCTTTTCCGGATGCGGCTTAATGAGGGCCCTTGTATGCCCAGGTAAGAAGAAATATGGTACAATGGGATGCTGTTGAAAATATCGGGATGATCGGTAATGAGTTGCTGATAACGTTCTTCCGGTTTCATAAATAAAAAACTTTCTGTACGCTGCATAGCAATGGAAAAAGCCATTTCAGCAATCAGCCTGCCTACTTTTTCCCATTGATGTGAGCGCTTATATAACTCCTGCAGGTGATTAACATGAATGTACAACACCTGCGAGTCAGTCATTGATTGTGTGTAATAATTACAGGGAGCCTGGTGTATAAAACTCTGGAACGATACCACTACCTGGTGTTGCGAAAAAAAGAATACGTTTTTATCCTCGCCTGTTTTTTCATCAATGTAATATGTGCGGAACACACCATCAAGAATAAATCCCAAATGTTTGCATACATTCCGGTATTCATTATAGTATTCGTTTTTGCTAAATGATTTATGTTGCCACATATCGTACGATAAAGCAAAATGATCTTCATCTATTCCTGCAATGCTCTGCAAGGCATGCTGTAGTATCTGCATGGGTGCTGGTGCCTGGCTCATGGTTACAAGATACTATTTCAAGAAACATCTTTCAAACAGAAGAATGTAAACCAGGAACTGAATACAGTTAAGCGGCCTGCATGTGCAAACCGTCGCTGTCATTCGTTTAAAATTTGAAAAATGAAAAAGATTATTTATATGGCAATTGCCTTCGCATTTATTGGTACAGTTTACGCAGGTGTTATTGCACACAACCCTAAAAGAGCAAAAAGAAAACAGAGCAGCGCTGCAAAAAACAGATGCCTGTTGCAAAAAAGAAACAAGCAAACAGTAACACTGTTGTTTAAATTAAGAAGCTGCCCCAGGTTGGGGCAGCTTTTATTTTGCCATTTGCATGTTGATGTACATCAATTCAGCCTGGCTCTTTTGATCCATTTACAAATAAGAACCTACAATCTTATCTTGTAATCATGAACAAGGTTGTAATGGTTGGAAAAGATTAAAAAATAAAACTAAGTCGTTGTAAAAGGGATTTTTTCTGACCAAGTCGTTTTGAAACAAGCCTGTTGTACTTACGCAGCGTTGAAATTGCAACAGGAAGTACTACCGCTACTGCTTTTGTACGGTTAGGGTTACTGCTTAATTCAAGAATACAATTGTTCAGCCGAGCAACAGAGGACGTATAAGAAGGATCTTCCTGCAATTCATTTATAAGATGCACTGCATAATTAAGGTTATCAATAATAGCCTGCTGCGGGTTAATGTTAAGGGGCAAATCGTTGAGAAAATCAGTCACTTGCTCCAACTCCTCTAAAACATAAATTTTGTCCATTTGACGATGATTGTGGTTACAATGATGAAATACAAGGCGTGCTTCACCGAAACAGCTTATCAGCAGGATAAAGGAGTTAACAGATAGATGTGAATTCTAAGTAAGTATCAATTTCCTAAAGGCGGTTTGACAAAACCGGATCTTTCAAAAGGATGACGGACAGGAGGACGTTCTTACGGTTATTTTTTGGGTAATGATGTAAATTACAGACTCTAAGTGTTTCCTACTAATTTTTGCACATATTTATTTTCCTAAAGACCGTTCGTAAATAAATAAAACCGGTTATGGCCTATAAATGCCAATTTTGTTTAATCCTTTATGTCGCTAACATTCACATTCCTAAACATTTTGTTTCTGTAGAATGATGGTTACCTGCGAAATTTTAAGCCTGTAAGTATAGCCCGGTGAAACACGATGGCGGAATTGAGAAAGTACTAAACAATACACTACCTGTTAACTGAATACTTCAGTAGTATACATGTAATCATAAGCAGGCACTTATATAAAAAATAACTGAGAGAGTGAGAAGGAGTCACGAAAACTGCCGGTTGATTATCAAACCCGCAGAATCTTTTCCATCTTCTTGCCTTTCGCCAGCTCATCAATGAGTTTATCTAAATACCTTGCTTTTTGTGTAAGCGGATTTTCAATATCCTCAACACGATAGCCGCAAATAACACCAGTGATCAGTTTTGCATTGGGATTTAATGTAGCGTTCTTAAAAAAAGTTTCGAAGGTTACTTTTTTATCGATTTGTTCCTGCAGTTTTTTTTCGTTAAAACCGGTCAGCCATTCAATCACCTGGTGCAGCTCGGCAATTGTTCTGCCCTTCTTTTCCACTTTTGTTACATAATGAGGGTAAACAGAAGCAAAGGTCATTTTTGCGATACGATCGTCATGTTCTTTTGTCGTTTGCATACTTGCTGATTAGGTTAAGAATATTGCGGACACTAAATTAAGAATTCACACAAAAAAAGTACAACCTCTTATCAAAACTCCTTCTCTCCCATTTCACTCACAGGCAAATTGATCTTCCTGTTTTTACGCAGCAGGTTAAAACTTAACGATAGTTGTACCTGGTCTGTTTCGTAAACGTAATTGGTGGTCGTATAAAAATCAGCTCCATAAGTAGTAATGCGTTGGCGGTTCGATTTTTTCAACCCGGCATCCATGTTCAACCATTGCAGCTGAAAACTCCACCGTTTATCCACGCTTGTTTTCTTTACTGTAAAATTGGGCGTTAAAAAATATCCATCTTCGCCTTGTGCAGTGGCCCGCAACGACAGGTAGTTTATACTCAACTGCAGCATCCACCGCTTTGGTAAACTAAACGATTGTGTTGTGTTGATGCTATATACCCAGCTATTGTTACGCACAGCTACTGCTCCGTTAAAAATGGCACCTTTAATATCGTACTTGTACACATTACCACCCACAATGGTTTGCCACACACCGGTTACCTGGCTGGTAAAATTTGCTTCAACACCTGTTTGCACAGCACGGCCAGCATTGGTGAACACCCGATTAAGAATGGTATCGTTAAATATTTTGTTCACCCGTTGAATGGGATTTTTTGTTTGCTGGTGATAAAGTGTAACATAAAAACTTCCTTTGGAGAACGACTGTTCAAGTCCTGCTTCATAAGTACCGATCAGCTCCGGTAACAATTGCGGATCGCCTTGCTCCAGTGTTTCTGAGTGTTCACGTTCAGGGAAAGGATTCAGTTCGTAGTTGTTAGTGCGTTTAATGCGGCGGCTGTAACCTGTCTTCAACACTGCCCTGTCCCACGCTTCATAACGCAACTGTACTGATGGAAAGAAATTAGTCAACGGCAGTTTTGTTTTCTGGTTGTTGAGTGAAAACAAAAGATTGCGTTCCGATTCTTCCAAACGCACCCCGGCATTGTAACTGAAGCGTTTTACTTTGGCGCCATATTGCAGGTAACCTGCATGAATATGATTGGTCAATTTTACATTGCTGGTAAAATCGGGATCGATCGTAAAGTTGTTTGTGCCTGCTATTTTTGTGAGATAAAGAAAACGTCCATCCTGCACATCGTACCGGTACTGGTAACCCGCCTGAAAATTTCCATTGCCAACCTTTTTACTATAATCCAGTTTCAGCCTGTATGCATTCAATGGATTGCCGGAAGGATTTTCTGTGTACTGTATGGTGTCTTTTAAAGATGGATAAGAAAGATTACTGTTGCTGGTTAATCCTGAAAGATCGGCCCGTTCATACAATGCCGAAAAAACAAGTTTCGATTTATCGGCAAACAAATGCGTGTAGTCAATATTCGCTAATGAGAACACTCCTTCTTTCTGCTGTGTGTTCTCATTAAAATAGGTAAAGCTGCTGCTGTTTCCGTTTGAAAGATCCTGGCGTTGGTTATTGTACAACAGATCGGCCACACGTGCTTGAAAACGTTTGCCCATATAAAACCCGGCACTGAGTTGGTTACTCTTGTTGATCTCGTACGCTGCGGCCAACCTTCCACCATAATTGTAGCGTTGAAAACTACGTTCACCAGTTGATGGAAAACTTGTTTTGATATTGTTGATGATGGTAAACACATCACCTTCACGATAACCGGCCAAATCGTTACGCAGGTAATTGAACCCGCCACTCAAATCCCATTTGTTTTTACGAAACGCCGCCGATACATCTGCACCATGCCGGTGCGGATATTTGTTGCGTTGATTATTGTACGTATTAAATGCGGGTAAGCCACCCATTACACTCGCCTGTACCATCAACCCATCTTCCACACCGTTTTTGGTAATGATGTTGATGATCCCGCTTTTACCATCTGCATCATACATAGCTGAAGGATTGGTGATGATCTCAATACTTTCAATTGCATCGGCAGGTAATTGATTCAATACAAATGCAGGATCGCCCTGTGTTGTTTTACCATTCAGCAACACTAAAAAACTGGTGGAGCCACGAAGCGAAAGTTCACCTTGACCATTTACAGAAACAGATGGCAGGTTACGCACCACATCAATACCTGTACCGTTTGCTGCTGCTGCAAACTGCGATGTTTTAAATACCTGCCGGTCTATTTTAAACGAAACAGGTGGTTTGATCCCTTTTACAATTACTTCTGCTATAGAAAAGACATCGGGGTAGAGATAAAGCGATCCGAGTTTATATTCATGTGCCAGCTGATTGTAAGTGAGTTGAACTTTTTTTGTTTTAAATCCTGCAAAACTGATGATCACTTCACGCAGGCTGTTTTTTTCCGTAACAAGTTTAAAAAATCCCTGTGCATCGGTAGATGTAGTTTTCAACTTCACGCCATTTGAATCAACAAGCGTAATAGTTGCGCCCTGCAAAGCTGCTTGCTGCAAACTATCTACCACATTTCCTGAAACTGTATTTGTTTGGGCGTTTAACTGATTGCAATAAAAAATAAGAATAAGAACTGCCAGCTTTTTCACTCTCTGCATTGTTGGTTGTAATTGAAAAAGCAAAGATAAAGGCAGAGCATTTATGCGCTTGCCGTTTATTTTACTTATGCAATGATTGTGAGTATACAGAGTTGTGCTTTAGCACAAGTGCAGCATGATAACAATTACCGCAAGTTCACTCAACTGACAATACCTTCATTTCAGCTTGCACTGTTCGCTGCATCAAATTCCACCATCCATTCAATGCCATATTTATCACGGAACATGCCAAAATAAGAACCCCACGGACTATCGCTGATGGGCATTTCAACTTCGCCGCCTGCAGAAAGTCCATTATAGAACTGATCGGCTTCTGCTTTACTGCCTGCATGCAGTACAATTTTACTTCTGTTCTCCCGCTCGTTGGTGCGGCCCATAAACTCAGGCACATCATTGCCCATTAAGGTGCTGCTGCCAATGGGTAAGGCAATGTGCATGATCTTATCGGCTTCTTTTTCCGATGGTGTAAAGTGCTCACTTGCCATGTCTTTAAAACGCACCACTCTTGAAAAGGAGCCGCCAAAAACAGATTGATAAAACGTAAACGCTTCTTCGGCATTGCCGTTAAAGTTGATGTGAGGATTGATGTGTGCCATGTGTTTTCGTTTAGATGTTGTTTCAAAGCTAACAATTCTCAACGCTATTCAAAAGGCATAAGTGCGACAAAAGGGAGGTTGATTGCGGCAAGGGGTTGTTGGATGAATCTGGCATGTGCAACATTACTGTTGAACGTTTCGCAAAAATGAGATCGTTACATAAGAAACAATAACAGTTACCAAACCGATATTGCAGGCACAAGAAAGCCACACACTTGGCACACGCACAAATCTTGCGCTAGGGCCGCTTACATTATTAACCATTGGTGGGAATATAAAATGCTGATTATTTTTTCTCTGAACTCAAATCAAATGTGTAACTCATTTCAGACCCAGCTCCTGTTTGCTCCTGAGGTTGAATATTGAACTTAACAATAATACTTTTGTATTTTTCGTTTTTTTGCAATGTAGGATAAAACTTTTCTGACACAACTGTAGCGATATATTGCAAACTATCCATGGAAATAGATCGACCTTCTAATGTTATTTCAAGCTCATAAGGCTTACTAAATTTTAAAAAATCCTTGGAAGTTCCAATGCTGATATTACTATAGTACACCTTACTGAGACTATCCATCAGCAACTCCTGTTCTTTTGTAATTGCCGGGACATCGTCAGTAGAACAGGATGTGAATAACAGGATCGATAGAATAACAATAAAAATCTGTCTCATAATTTATTTATAAGTTGTATGTAAACAATCGTAATGAACAAAAATGCATCTTTTTACTTTTTTAACTATCAACTAATTACTATCTATTCGTTCAACAACTACTTCCAAATCGCTCCCACTCCTGCTTCGCTCAACTTTTTATTCAATGCATTCAAACGAACTTCCAATGCATCGGCCCGTTGCTTGAGTGTGGCCCATTTTGCATCGTATTCTTTTTTCAGATCAATGCTCGGCTGGTTCACACGGGGAATATCACTTTCTGTTTGATTAATGAGGAATAAATAATCAGCCGTAAACTTATTCGGAAAATTCTCAACATCGTCATACGCTTTGCTCTTGCGCTGCACCATGTCTTCGTCCCATGCTTTCATGTCTTTGCTCAACGCTTCGGCTTCTTTTTTCAACGCTGCATATTTTGCGTCGGCTAAGTTTTTAATAAGATCATCGAGCTGCAAACGGCGGCCATTGAGTTTGTTGATGAGGTTGTGCATGGCTGTTACATCGGCTTCCATTGTACTCATGAGTGCATCGTAAGCTGTGTAATCGGCTGCAGTAGTTGGGTACAACGGGTTCATTGCAATAACAGCTGTAGTGGTTGTTTGCTGTGTACCTGCTTTAAGTGTTACGGTATAAGTACCGGGACTGGCTTTATGTCCTGCAAAACTGCTTTCGATGTATACATTCGGTATACCAGGCATTGTAGCATGACGCATATCCCAAACAAAACGGTTGAGTCCCTTTTGTTTGCTGAGTGTTGGATTTGCCGGAGGCGCACCATCGTAGTAAGCAGCGCTCTCTGCTACCGAACTAAAACTGCGAATGAGTTTTCCGTTTGCGTTGGTAATGGAGATGGTTACAGTATCAGTTGATTTTAATTCAGGTAAGTTGTAATACAACACTACACCATTGGCAGGGTTTACACCTGCACCACGTGCTGTACCAGTAGGGTTGGCTGCATTCATGGCACTATAACCGTTGGCGATGTAGGCATCTTCGGGTTGATACAACTGTAATGCCGTTTGATCTTTTTTGTATTGACGAAGAACATGCAGATCATCAAGCACCCAAAAACTACGACCCGATGTTGCAGCAATGAGATCGCCTTTATGTACACGCAGATCGGTGATGGGTGTTACAGGCAAATTCAACTGAAACGGTTGCCATTGTTTACCGCCATCAAACGAAATATAAATACCAAGTTCTGTACCTGCATACAACAGATCTTTCCTCACATCATCTTCACGCACTACACGTGTGAATGCATTGTTGGCAATACCATTGTTGATCTTCGCCCATGTTTTACCGTAGTCTGTCGACTTGTATAAACCGGGTGTATGATCGTTGAACTTATAACGTGTGGTAGCGATGTACACGGTTGCTTTATCGTGTGGTGATACTTCAATAGCATTGATCAAACATTCCTGCAAACCCGTAGGTGTAATGTTTGTCCAACTTGCACCGCCATCCTTTGTTACATACACATAACCGTCATCGCTTCCTGTATAAATGACTCCTTTCTCGTGTTGCGATTCCATTACATAAGCAAGCGTTCCATAGTTTTCTGCACCTACAGCTTCATTGGTGTAAGGCACACCACCTTTGCCTTGTTTTTCTTTTTCGTTGCGTGTAAGATCAGGTGATACTTCTTTCCAGGTACGGCCCATATCGGTTGTCTTCAACAACAATTGCGAACCATGATAGTAGGTATTCAGTTCATGCTTGCTCCAGATGATGGGCGCATTCCAGTTGTAACGGTACTTGATATCTTTTGCATCTCTTCCCAAATACTGAATGGGTGCAGGCATAATATTGGTGGAAGCTTTTGCTTTTGTATCTAGTACTTCAATCGTTCCCTGGTAACTTCCACCCAATACATAACGGGGATCATCAGGGTCGAATGCAAGAAACGCACTTTCACCACCTGCCGATGCTTCCCAATCGCTGGCAGTAATGGCTCCGCCGCCAAACGCACGATGAGGAATAGATACAGAGGTATTATCCTGTTGGCCAGCATAGATGCGATACGGAAATTGATTATCGACATTTATACGATAGAACTGTGCCGTTGGCATCTGGTTCTGCGGACTCCATGTTTTTGCAAAGTTGACTGATACTGCACAACCACCATCGTTGCTGATGATCATGTTGTTTGAATTCTTTGGATTGATCCATAGATCATGATAATCGCCATGTGTACCACTTAAGTTTTCCCATGTTTTACCACCATCTCTCGAACGCAGTGCAGGCGCACTTAATACATAAATAGTTTGATCGTTATTGGGATCAACAAACAGTTCAATGTAATACCATGCACGTTGAATGAGACGATGATCGTTGGTAATACGGCTCCAGCTTGCACCGGCGTTATTGCTGACGAACAAACCACCTGCTTCTTTTTCACTATCACTTTCAATCAACGCATAAACTTTCTCCGGATTGGAACGACTAACGGCAATGGACATCTTCCCCATTTCTGTTGGTAAGCCTGTTGTTAACTTCTGCCAGGTATCGCCACCGTCCACACTTTTATACAAACCACTGCCAGCACCACCACTGATCACCTGCCAGGGTTTGCGACCATGCTCCCACATGGATGCATAGATGATGCGTGGGTTGTTCATGTCCATGCTCAATTCATTACATCCGGTATTTTCATTCACGAATAATACATTCTTCCAGGTTACACCACCATCAGTGCTTTTATAAATACCACGTTCTTTGCTCTTGCTGTACAAGGCACCTTGCGCTGCCACCAATAATGTGTTGGGATCTTTCGGATGCACCACAATGCGTGCAATATGTTGTGTGGCTTCAAGGCCCATCTGTTTCCATGTTTTTCCTGCATCGGTACTCTTGTACACACCATCGCCATGATGTGTCATTACACCACGTACGGCATGTTCACCCATACCCACATACACAACGTTGGCATCACTTTCGGGAACAGCAACTGCACCCACACTTCCTGTTTTAAAATAGCCATCGGAAATATTGTTCCAGTTTAAACCAAGATCATCCGTCTTCCACAAGCCGCCACCTGTTGTACCCATGTAATAGGTATTGATATCGCCGGGAACGCCGGTACCACAGTTGGAACGTCCGCCACGAAAAGGTCCAATGCTGCGCCATTTAACAGCGGAGAGTTGTTTGTTGAGGTCGTTCTTTGTTGTGTCGGGTTTTGTTTGGGCGTTGAGTGTACTGGCCGAAAGTAGAAGGCCTACGAGAAAATATTTCTGCATGCGTTTTGTTTTGGAATGGGAATATAAAACAAGTTGCGCAGAGATGAGCCACGAATTATACAAATGCGGCGCTACGATGGTAAGAGGTTTCACGCAAAGAACGCAGAGGAGCAAAGACGCAAAGGGTTGCTCACAGATTACACGGATTTACACGGATGAATAAAT
>JAACZX010000104.1 GCA_009996555.1 Chitinophagaceae bacterium
TTGGATTTATTTCTTCATTAAAATTAAGAGCTGGTTGGGGTATAAGTTCAAACGCTGGTATAAACCCTTATCAAACTTTAGGAAGTTTGAGTTCAAATTTCTACAATTATGGACAGGGAACTACTCCATTGGTGAACTATGTAAATGGATACACGATCAATACTCTTCCCAATCCTCAACTTACCTGGGAAAAAACAAGAGGGTTAAACATTGGTTTAGATTTCGGTTTACTTAACAGCCGTATTACTGGTTCGATCGAATATTTTGATAACCAAACCAGCGACATTTTATTGAGTAAAAGTTTGCCGGTTAGTAACGGAGCAAATTCTATTTTGGTGAATGCCGGTAAAACCAGCACGAAAGGAATGGAATTTACTGTTAGCAGCATGAATATACAAAGCAAGAAACCAAACGGATTTGTGTGGCGTACAGATGTGTCAGCATTCTTTACAAGAGAAAAAATTGTGGCTTTGCAACAAGGCTTACAACAGGATGTGGGTAATGGTTGGTTTGTAGGAAAACCTATCACTGTAATTTATGATCTGAAAAAAATCGGAATCTGGCAAACCAGTGAAGCTGCACAGGCTGCAGTGTATGGACAATTTCCTGGTGATATAAAGCTTGAAGACAGAAATAAGAATAATGCTATTGATGCAGATGACCGCCAGTTTGTAGGTGATTTTCAACCTGACCTGGTTGCTGGTATGACCAATCATTTTGAGTTTAAAAACTTTGATTTGAATGTGGTGATGTTCGGTCGTTTTGGCCAAACAGTTGTAGCAACATATTTATCTGCTGATGGTGGTGCAGGTGGTTATCCGTTCTTTATGAACAGCCGTGTTAATCAACATAAAGTTGATTACTGGACTCCAACAAATCCAACAAATGCTTTCCCTCAGCCTGATGCCAGCCGTGATGGACAGCTTTACACATCTACACTTACATACCAGGATGGTTCATTCATTAAATTAAGAACAATTGATTTGGGTTATAATGTTCCTCCTGCTATGCTCAATAAGTTGAAGATCCAATCTTTAAGAATTTATGTGTCTGCTCAAAATCCATTTATTATTTGGGCTCCACTTGTTAGAGATGGCTTGGGTATTGATCCGGAAGGAAACTTTACAGGTAATAATAACTCCGTTGGTTCAATCGGAAGTACAACTCCTGTTAAAACCCGTGCTATTACAGTTAACATGAATGTGCCACCAACCCGCCAATTTGTTTTTGGTGTAAACCTGAAATTTTAATTTTTAAAGACTGTTATTATGAAAAATAGAAATAAAATATTCCTGATTTTTTGTACAGCATTACTGTTTGCTGCCGCAGGGTGTAAGAAAATTCTGGAGGAACAGCCAAGAAGTTCTATTGACCCTTCTTATTTTAAAACGCCTGAAGGTATCCAAGGTGGAATTGCAGGTATTTATTCTTCTTTCCGTGGGCATTGGGGAACACAGATATTTACCCAGTTGTTTAGTGCTGGAACAGATGAATCATTGAAAGGTGCAGCTGCTGATGTGCAGCATTGGTTTACGTATAATAACCCGGCAATAAAAAGTAACACGAACGATTATCTGGGTTTTTGGAATGGTTTGTTCATTGATATCAATACAGCAAATGGTGTATTGGAATATGGAGCAAGTGCCAATATGCCCGCTGCAACAAAAACGCAGGTGCTTGCGCAGGCAAAGTTCCTGAGAGCATTCTGTTATTTTTACCTGGTTACTACGTTTGGTGAAGTTCCTTTACATACCACATTTAACACCGATCCTACTGCTGCTGATTCAAGGGCACCTTTGGCAGATGTGTATGCACAAATCATAAAGGACTTAACAGAGGCTTCTAATGATTTACCAAATACTGCTGCTGCAGGAACTGGTAAGCCAGCAACAAAGGCAACTGCTTTGTACCTCCTTGCTAAAACATATCTCTGGAGAGGATGGTCAACAGCAGCTCAGCCAAATGATTTTACCAGTGCGTTTACAACTGCAAAGAATTTGATCGATAATAAAGGAACATACGGATTAAACCTGATGCCTTATTTTGGAGATGTTTTTAAAGAAGGTAACGAATACGGTTCTGAAATCCTGATGGTAATTGATCATACCAAAGATTTGAAATATGGACAAAACTCTGCACCTGGTAGCTTTGCATCAGGTCCTGCAGAAAATAAATCTAATTTCTTCTGGCGCCCCAACTATCCAACCGTTCTTGCCAACTACCCTGCAGGTGGAGGATCGCCTGTTTGTGTAAGAGATATCCGCAATGGCCGTCCGTTCCAGCGTATCAGACCAAACACGCAATATGTAATTGATGTTGCATTTGCAAACCGTGCTACCGATGCAAGATATGAAGGCACCTTCCAAACTGTGTTTCTATCGAACAGCACACAAATGGCGGCTGCAGGAACACCTGGAGTTGTAACACCAAGGGGACAGTTGATTAATGCTGTTGATACTGCAATCTGGTTTGCAGACAGAGTTGTTACTCCAGCTGAAAGAGCAAGTTTTAAAGGAATCATTTTTGAGCCTGAGCATTTACCTGGCGCCACTGTAAAATACACAGCCAGCTTTTTTCCTAACCTCAGAAAATTCAATGACTCTACAAGAGCTGATTTGAATGACTATTCAGACAGACCATTTATTTTATTCCGTTTTTCAGAATTGTATTTGATTGCTGCAGAAGCTGCCTTCAAAGGCGGAGGTACTATGCAACAGGCAGCCGATATGATCAATGTTTTAAGAACAAGAGCAGCATTGAAATTAAATCAAACGCCAGCTGAATATGCAGCTGCTGTGGCTGCACAGCAAATCACTTCTGCACAGGTAACATTGAATTTCATCTTAGATGAAAGAAGCCGTGAACTGTTTGCAGAGGATTGCAGGTGGTGGGATCTTGCACGCACAAAAACGCTTGTTGCAAGAGTTCAACAATATAATCCGGAAGGTTCAGCAGGTGTACAGTCGTATAACATGCTGAGACCAATTCCACAAAGCCAGATCGACCTGGTAACAGAGGGACCTAAATTCCCGCAAAACCCGGGTTATTTTTAATCAGTGTTAATCCAATTACCTGATGAAGCATTTACGTAAAATGTTTATTTCAAAATAAAAAGTAACCAACGAGGAGGGGTGTTCTCACCTCTCCTCATTCGTTACATGAACAACGTTTAAAAGATATCATACTCTTCTTTCAGTTTATAACTGTAACGTGAAAGAAAACAATAAGGAAAGAAAAGTAAACCTATTCATGTTAGTTTGTTTAGGGTCATAATCAACAGCCGGGGGAATGTTCTCGTTCCCCCTTTTATAAAACTGGTTGATGTAATTACAGTTCTTTTCTGAATTCATTACGGTAACGGGAGGGAGTAACCTGTTTAAGCTCTTTGAATTTTTTGCTGAAGTGGGCCCAGCTATTGAATCCACTTTCATAACAGATTTCCAGCACGGCTTTGTTAGTGCTGGTTAATAGTTGACAGGCATGACCAATGCGTAGTTCCTGTAAAAAATCGAAGTACGTTTTTTTGACGTTTTTTTTGAAGAACCGGCTGAATGTGGGGATGCTCATATTTGCAACCTCGGCCACCTGGCTTAATGTAACAACATGCAGGTAGTTCTTGAATGAAAAATCAAAGATCTCTTCAATAACAGGATTGATCTTGTCCTTTGTGCCGGCAAAATTGTTTGTATGGATGCGGTATTGCCTGGATATGCTTAGTTGATGAAGGCAGGATAACAATAGTTGAATGCGGGAATAAGATTTGGCGGTGTATAAAGTTTTGATAAGTGCTGTAATGTTTTTTTTAAGCTCGTTTTCAAGTTGTATACCATGCGTTTTATTCAGGAAGGTTTGTATATTTTTCATTTCATACAAAGCGAGGAAATGTTCTCCGAATATTTCTTTCCTGAAATGAATAACGGTGGCACTGGCGATCATTTTCTGATGTTGTTTTCTGAACCAGTGTGGAAGATTGCCAGCCAGAAAATATACATCAGCTTCTTTGAACTCGCCCACAAAATCGCCCATCAGGAGTGAACCGCTTCCTTTTGTTATCAGGATCAACTCATACTCTTCATGTTTATGCCAACTGGTTTCAAAAGAAGGAGTAACATATTCCCTGCAGGCAAAAGATTGTTGATTCTCTAAGTGAACTTTCTGAATGAGCGTTTTCATGAAATAAATAGTTACTATTTTGTCACAATGATAGACGATAATGAAGTTGGTTTGATAAAATAACAGATTTTTTATCTCAAATTACAGTTGAGGCTTTCTGTGAATGTTCTAACCTTTGACCACTGAATTTAAAATGGCTGCACATGCTTCTTTTAGGAATTGATATTGGTACTTCCTCTATAAAAGTTTCGGTGGTTGATGCTCAAACACAGCAACGTGTTATCAGCGTTAACTGGCCGGAGAATGAAACGGAAATTATTTCAAAACAACCGGGCTGGGCTGAACAAAGCCCTGCGCTGTGGTGGGAGCATACACAGCTGGCTATTAAGAAAGCCAATGCTTCCGGATTGTATGATCCGAAAGATATTGCTGCTATTGGTATTTCGTACCAGATGCACGGGTTGGTGGTAGTGGATAAGCAACAGCAGTTATTGCGTAACAGTATTATCTGGTGCGATAGCCGTGCAGTGGAGATCGGCAACAAAGCGTTTGATGCCATTGGTCCGTCAAAATCATTACAACATTTACTTAACTCACCGGGAAATTTTACAGCCAGTAAACTGGCTTGGGTAAAGGAAAATGAACCTGCTCTTTACGAACAGATCAGCAAGATCATGTTGCCCGGCGATTATATTGCTTTGCAATTAACCGGTACTGCAACAACAAGCATCTCCGCTTTATCTGAAGGTGTGTTTTGGGATTTTGTGAATAATGAATTGTCAAAAGATGTATTTGGATATTATGGTTTTGATGAGTCATTCATCCCATCCATCAACAATGTGTTTTCTGATCATGGGCAATTGAGTGCTGCAGTTGCAGCTGAGTTATCATTGAAACAGGGAATTCCTGTTGCATACAAAGCAGGCGATCAGCCAAACAATGCATTATCATTAAACGTACTGGAAGCTGGTGAGGTGGCAGCAACTGCAGGAACCAGTGGTGTTATTTATGGCGTGAGTGATGAACTCACGTTCGATCCGCAATCACGCATCAACAGTTTTGCGCACGTGAACTATACGGAGCAGCAGAAAAGAATTGGTGTGTTGTTATGTATCAATGGCACAGGTATTCTCAACCGCTGGATGAAAAACCTTACAGCAAATAACAGTTACCAGGCAATGAATGAAGCAGCAGCTTCGGTTGCCGTTGGCAGCGATGGCGTATTTGTTCTGCCATTTGGTAACGGCGCAGAACGCATGCTTGAAAACAAAATGACCGGTGCACATATTCATCAGCTCGATTTTAATATTCACACCCAGGCACATTTGTACCGTGCATCACAGGAAGGCATTGCTTTTGCTTTCCGCTATGGGCTTGATATTATGCGGGAAAATAAAATGAACCCTTCTGTTATACGTGCAGGAAAGGCCAACATGTTTTTGAGCGATGTATTTACAAAAGCATTTGTGAATACGTTGAACATTCCTGTGGAGTTACATAATTGCGATGGAAGTGTGGGTGCTGCATTGGGTGCTGGTATTGGTGCCGGTATTTATAAACATCCAAAAGAAGCTTTCAGTAATGCAAAACCACTGGCGGTAATAGAACCTGACAGCACAACACAGCAATACGATTCACTTTATCATCAATGGAATGAGTTGCTGCAAAAGCAACTTGCATAATCACGGTTTATAATTTTGATCATAATAGCTGACAACAGCATAAAAAACCAAACAATGACAGTAGTAACAGGACAAACAGAATTTTTCAAGGGAATACCTCAGATAAAATTTGAGGGGAGAGATACCGATAACCCGTTAGCGTTTCGTTGGTACAACGAAAACCAGGTAGTGGCAGGCAAAACAATGAAAGACTGGTTGCGTTTTGCTTGTGCATATTGGCACAGCTTTACAGGTAGTGGTGCCGATCCGTTTGGCGAACCAACGCACTTATTTGCGTGGGATAAAAAAGCAGATGCAGTTGAACGTGCAAAAGATAAAGCGGATGCTGCATTTGAATTTATGACCAAGCTTGGATTGCCTTACTATTGCTTTCATGATGTGGATGTAGTGGATTATACCAACGATGTAAATGAAAACGATAAGCGTTTACAAACACTCACTGCCTACCTGGGTGAAAAGCAAAAAGCAAGCGGTATTAAATTATTATGGGGCACAGCGAATTTATTTTCGAACAGACGTTATATGAATGGCGCTTCCACCAATCCTGATTTTCATGTGTTGGCTCACGGAGGCGCACAGGTGAAAGCAGCGTTGGATGCAACCATTGCACTTGGTGGCGAAAACTATGTGTTCTGGGGCGGCCGTGAAGGTTATATGAGCCTGCTTAATACAAATATGAAACGTGAAAAAGATCATCTTGCACGCTTCCTTCATACCGCAAAAGATTATGCACGCAAAAATGGTTTTAAAGGAAAGTTCTTTATTGAACCAAAACCATGTGAGCCAAGCAAACATCAATACGATTATGATAGTGAAACAGTGATTGGCTTCCTTCGTCAGTATGATCTGTTGAATGATTTTAGTTTGAATATTGAAGTGAACCATGCAACACTTGCCGGTCATACATTCCAGCATGAGTTGCAGGTGGCAGCAGATGCAGGCTTGCTCGGAAGTATTGATGCCAACCGTGGCGATTATCAAAACGGATGGGATACCGATCAGTTCCCGAACAATGTGAATGAACTGGCCGAAGCGATGCTGGTGATTGTTGAAGCTGGTGGCTTTGGCGGAGGCGGTATTAACTTTGATGCGAAGATCCGCAGAAACAGTACTGATATGGAAGACCTGTTCCATGCACATATTGGTGGCATGGATACATTTGCCCGCTCGTTGGTAATTGCAGATAACGTTCTTCAGAAATCTGATTACAAAACGATCCGCAGTAACCGTTACGCTTCGTTTGATAGTGGAAAAGGAAAAGAGTTTGAGGAAGGAAAACTGTCATTGGAAGATCTGCGTGCTTATGCTGTTGAAAATGGAGAGCCTGCTCTTGTAAGCGGTAAACAGGAATACCTGGAAAATCTCATCAACAGGTTTATTTAATTAATTTAATGGTACGACTGTTGCAGTTTAGAACCTGTTTCTAAATTGCAACAGTTTTTTAATTTATAACTATATCAAACAGTTGAATTATGTTAATGCATCAAACAATGCGCTGGTACGGTCCGCATGATCCCGTTAGTTTAGCCGACATCCGCCAGGCTGGTTGTGCCGGAGTTGTTACAGCACTGCACCATGTACCTGTGGGTGATATCTGGACTGCAGATGAAATTCTTCTTCGCAAAAAAATGATAGAAGATGCGGGTATGACGTGGACGGTGATTGAAAGCTTACCGGTGAGTGACGACATTAAACGCCAAACCGGCAACTATCTCTATCATATTGAAAATTACAAAGCAAGCCTGCGCAATATTGCAGCTTGTGGTTTACAGGTGGTAACGTATAATTTTATGCCGGTGCTTGATTGGCTGCGTACAGATATTGCTTACCTGATGGAAGATGGCAGCACTGCATTATACTTTAATCGTATAGATTATGTTGTGTTT
>JAACZX010000105.1 GCA_009996555.1 Chitinophagaceae bacterium
GCGCTGCATTTTGAATGTGCATCTTCTCTTTTTGGGCAGGAGCTGAATACAGAATACAGTTATTTCCTGGAAGGATTTGATGAAGACTGGTCGGCATGGTCAAAAAAAACAGAAAGGGATTATACCAACCTGCCTGCCGGAAATTATACATTCAACGTAAAGAGCAGGAACAATCCCGACAATCAATCGCCGGTAACAGGTTTTTCGTTTAAGATATTGCCCCCCTGGTATCAAACATGGTGGGCATATACTGTTTATGTGCTGTTGTTTTTCAGCTTGCTGTATTTGTTTTACAAACGCCAGCAACGGAAGTATAAACGATTGCAGCAACTGAAACTGCAGGAGCAGCAACGGAAATATGATGAGGAGCAAAAACAATTGCAACTGCAGCACCAGATCGAAATTGAAAAAAGTGAAAAACAGATCGTTGAATTGCGGAATGAAAAGTTGCAATCGGAAGTGGAGCATAAAAACTCCGAGCTGGCATCTTCTGCCATGAACCTGGTGCAGAAAAAGGAAATGCTCTCCAAACTCAAGGAAGACCTGGCACAGTATAAAAGCCATACCGATGCAGGTAAGGCGGGCAAGGAGTTTCAAAAGATCATGAAGCTGATAGATAAGGAACTGGACGATAACGGGGAGTGGGAGCAGTTTGCCGTACACTTCGACAGTGTACACACCAATTATCTCAAAAAACTAAAAGAGCAGTACCCAACGCTCACAACATCTGATCTGAAACTGGCTGCTTACCTCCGGCTCAATCTTTCTTCAAAAGAGATTGCCCAGCTCATGAACATCTCCATCCGGGGAGTGGAAACAAGCCGTTACAGGCTTCGTAAGAAACTGGAGCTGCCCAACGAGGTGAACCTCTTTGATCACCTCATAAAAATTACCAGCTGATCTCAACTTTTTCAGCGTCCGGTAAGAAAAGACAATAGACGTAGCCTGAAATTTTGTAAGTAATTAAAAGTCAATAAATATTATTTATGTTGTAGAGGTTTTGGCGTAGTGCTTTTTTTGGACAAGGGGCACTTTCAGTAGCAATTTTGGGGAACAAAACAAAATTGCTGCTATATGAAAGTTGAAAAAACGATTCATGCAACCAGGCTTGCCTGGGTACAATGGGCAAAGCATTTCTCTATTTTTGTTCTCGCCCTTCTTTCCACATCATCTCTTTTAGGTCAGTCAAAACAGGTTGGCGGCACCGTGTCAGATGCCACAGGTTCTCCCATTGAAGGAGTAAGTGTTCTGATAAAAGGCAGCCAAACAGGCGTTACCACAAGCAAAGAAGGAAAGTATTCCATCACAGCCGCCATTGGTTCTGTGCTGGTGTTTTCCAGTACCGGTTATGTAACACAGGAAGAAACGGTTGATAGCCGTGCCGCTATCAACATTGTGCTGCTCAACAATGCCACATCACTTGAAAATGTGGTGGTGATTGGTTACGGCAGCCAGAAAAAAGTAAACCTTAGCGGAGCGGTGGCAGTAGCCAACGGAAAAGACCTCATCAACCGCCCGGTGCCAAATGCTACCAGTGCATTGCAGGGCGTACTGCCCGGCGTTACGGTTATACGTGGCAGTGGCAAACCCGGTGCTGAAGGCTATGGTATCAGGGTTCGTGGTTTTACATCGGCCAACAATGCATCTGCACTTGTGCTGGTTGATGGTATTGAACAGGATATTAATCTCATCGATCCAAACGATATTGAATCGATCTCTGTTTTAAAAGATGCATCAGCTTCTGCTATTTATGGCGCACGTGCCGCTGCAGGTGTGGTGCTTGTAACGACCAAACAGGGTACTGCAGGTAAAACACGCATCAGTTTCAACAGCTACTATGGATTGAACATTACTGCACGCCAGCCCCAACGTTTGAATTCATGGGACGAACAGACGCTGATTGATGAAGCACGTTTTAATGCAACAGGTGCAAGAGAGTTCAATGCAGAACAGATCGAGTGGTTAAAAAATCCCAACTTCTCTTCACGTCCAAACCCCACAGCCGACCGTTGGGAGTATTTTGATAATAACAACTGGTTAAAGGAAGGAATGGATAAGATCAATCATCAGCAAAACCATTCTGTTTCCATCAGCGGTGGTGAACAAAAATTGAACTACCTGCTTTCAGGAAGTTTTTATAAACGTGATGGTGTGCTGCGTTACGGGCCCGATGATAATACACGTTACAATTTAAAGCTGAATGTGAATGCTGAAATGAACAGGTATCTTACCCTGAAAGTAACAGCAGGTTATATTGGATCATTTGTACGTGAAAATTCTTATGGTACCGAACAGATCATTAACAGGCTTTACCGCAGCCGTGCACGCCAGTCGTTGTATGTACCAAAAGGCGATACAACAGGCAATGTGTACAATGGTGATCTGCAGGTTAATGCTGTGGATATTGAAAAGAATGCCGGTATGGAAACACGTGACTATGAAACGTTCACCGGTAAAATAAATTTCCAGGTTAAGAATGTCATTAAAGGATTAACACTTGATGTAATTGCATGGCGCAACCAGAATACATACAACATGGAGAACCAGGCAAAAACATTGTACTGGTATGGACGCAGCACAAACACAGTTCGCTTCAGCATCAATACACCGAACATGCTCACGCTGGTAAAAAACAAAGCTTACCAGAATAACGTGCAGAGTTTTCTTACCTACAATCTTAAGTTAGGCGATCATGCATTTACATTGTTGCAGGGTGGCTCTTATGAAGAATACAGGAAAGATGAAATGCAGGCAACAGGACAAAGCATGCCCAGCAACGAATTTTTCAGTTTGAACTTTGCTGATCCGTTAACAAAAACAAGCAGAGATATTGTACAGGCATGGGCACTTGCATCAGCATTCGGCCGTTTCAACTACAGCTATAAAGGACGTTATTTACTGGAAGCATCTTACCGTTACGATGGCAGCTCAAGATTGGTACCAACCAACCGCTGGCGTTTCTATCCATCCTTTTCAGCAGCATGGCGTGTTGACCAGGAAAACTTCATGAAGAATATTTACTTCATCAACAATTTAAAGATCCGTGCTTCATGGGGTAAATTGGGCAACAGTGATGCGTTGGGTTATTACGATTACATGAGCTTGTTAACAAGTGGTCTCAGTACAACAAACAATCTTGTATTTAACAATGCCCGCACACAGTATGTTTATCAAAACATACAATCGTCACCCGATCTTACATGGGAAACAGTTGCACAATCAAACATTGGCTTCGACTTAGGTGTACTTGGTAACCGCTTAACCATTACCGGTGATTACTATGTAAAACTGGTAACCGATCTGCTGGCTATTCCTAATGTTCCCAATATCATGGGCATAACACCCGGCTATATTAACTCAGGTAAATTAAGAAGCTGGGGTAAAGAGCTGGATGTAAAATGGCGTGACCGTATTGGTAAAGTTGATTACCATGTAGGATTTAATATTGCCGACAACCAGAATAAACTGCTTGAGTATAACGACAGAAATTCTATTGGTACAGGAGGGATGATTCAGTACCTCGAAGGTTACCCCATGAACTCTGTTTGGGGTTTCAGAACGGCAGGCTTCTTCCAGTCGCAGGCAGAAGCGGATGCATACAAAGCAAGTGTGTTCTATCCCTTCTTTGCAAATCCCGCAGCAGGCGATATGAAATATCTTGACTTGAATAAAGATGGACGGATTGATGCAGGCGGTGGTACTCCCGATAACCCGGGCGACCTGGTTTACCTCGGCACAACCAATGCACGTTATACCTATGGTTTTGATGCAGGATTAACATGGAAAGGAATTGATTTCTCCATTTTCTTCCAGGGTGCGTTGGAACGCAAGTTCCTCATCAATGAAGGAACGCTTTCTCCTATCCTTGGTACAGCAGATATGCCTTGGACTATTCACATGGACAGATGGACACCTGATAATCCCAATGCATTTTTTCCAAGAATGTACCAGACCAGTGCACACAACTATCGCCCATCAGACCGCTGGGCACAAAACGGAAGTTATATCCGCTTAAAAAATGTACAGATCGGTTACACATTACCCGTTAGGAACAAAGCCATCAGGGAAATTAAAGTGTATGTATCAGGACAGGATCTGTGGGAAAGCACAAAAGTGCTGAAGGTATTTGATCCTGAAGTTGGTAACAACATTGGTGCAACAGCTTATCCTTTTTACCGCACTGTTGCATTTGGTTTTAATCTTTCACTTTAATAATTCGCAAGTCATGAAAAAGATAAAACAAGCTTTCTATATACTCATGAGTGTTTTGGTGCTGAGTGCGTGTATTAAATTAGACCGCCTGCCCGAAACAGAAATACCGGATACCGGTTTCTGGAATACAGAAAATGACCTCATCAGTGCCACCAACCGGTTGTACCAGGAGCTTGATGGCGATTGGGTTGATAACCGTGCAGATGATGCTGTAAATACAAGTCCCAATGCAGTAAGTACCGGTGCAAGATCGGTGCCCAATACAAGCGGAGACTGGAACGACAGGTACAACGAAATTTTTACAGCAAACAACATTCTTGAAAAAGGAGGAAAGGCAAATGTAACAGAGGCTGTGCGTAACCGTTATTTTGCAGAAGCACGTTTCTTCAGAGCCTATGCCTACTTTAAACTCTTAAAGATCTATGGCGATGTCCCATTGCTGTTGAAAACATTATCTGTTACATCAGAAGAATTGTATATGCCACGCACGCCAAGGGCGCAGGTGATACAGCAGATCTATGATGATCTTGATTTTGCAGCATCATGGTTGCCCAGGCGTGCGAACCTTCCTGCAGCACAATGGGGCCGTGTTACACGCAGCTCTGCACTGGCATTAAAAGCTAGAGCAGCATTGTACGAAGGAACAAGAGGAAAATTTCATGCTACCTTAACCGATTGGCAAAGCCATTTAACCATTGCAGTAAATGCAGCCACCGCAGTAATGGGCGAAGGACATACTTTGTTTTCAAACTATGGTAACCTGTTTATACAGGCAGGTGAGGGGCAGGCAAACTCAGAAAATATTCTTGTGAAAATATACGGCGTTAGCAATGCTAATCTGTTGCTGGGCCATAACCATTCACGTGGACTTGAAAACGGGCAGCTTGCACCAACAAGAAACCTGTTGCGCCAGTATTTGTACAGCGATGGTCTTCCTGCATTTAATGTAGATGGCACAACTGCTTCAGCAACACGTTCGCCGTTGTTTGTTACAGAAGCAAGTGAAACAAGCTATAATACCATTCTCGATAACAGGGATCCACGTATGGCGTTCTCTTATTTCAGAGCAGGTGATGAAGCATACCAGGGACCATGGGTTCCCAAAACTTCATTGGGCATCAGAACGGCAATAGCACCAAAGAAAGCCTTTAATAAATTAGACCAGAACATTGTAAATGCAGCAACTGTTGACAGGATACTCATCCGTTATGCAGAAGTATTGCTTACACTGGCAGAAGCAAAGTTTGAACTGAACGGAACCATTAGCGATGCCGATCTTAATCTTACCATTAATGCCTTGCGCACCAGAGTTGGGTTTGCACCAAAACTCACCAATGCATTTGTTACCACAAACAACCTGAGCATGCGTGAAGAGATCAGGAGAGAACGTACAGTGGAACTTGCATTGGAAGGTTTCCGTTATGATGATCTCATTCGCTGGAAAACAGCAGAGACTGTATTGCCCAAAGATCTGCTGGGTGCAAAATTTATTGCTGCAGAATGGGTAGGCACCAATCAAAACAGTCTTAACCTCAATGCAGATAATGTATTAAGAGTTGAACCTGCAAGCACAAGAACATTCAGAGTAGATCGTGATTATCTCTATCCCATTCCGTTAAATGAGATCAGTCTCAGTCGTGGTAATGTGCTCCAAAACCCTAATTGGCAATAATAAAATTGAATGACAATGAAATCAGTTACATATTTATTGGCAGCAGCAATGCTTATTCTTTCTGTTGTTGCCTGCGAGAAAAAAGATTATCCGGTTGGCTTATCGGAATATGAGCATCACTACTACGCCATTTTTGTTCCGAACAATAATTCAGCTGTTACGGTGTCAAGAAGCCAGGCGGCATTACTCAAATTTCCGGTTCAGTTCTATTCAACGTTTACCAGGAGTTATGATGCCGTTGCAAGATACGCTGTAACAACAGCAGGTATGAACAACCCTGCAGTACGTGGACAGGACTTTGATATTGTTGATAAGAATGGTGTGGTCATTCCTTCGGCAGATACATCTTACAACATCATCTTTCCACAGGCAAAACAGGCCATGGATACCATTTACATTAAGCTGCTGAATAATGCAGCACCCGGTTCACGACGCATGGAAATACAAATACTGGAAAACAAAACTGCACAGTTTTATGTAGATGTGTTTTCAACAGCATTCCGCAGACCGGTAACGATCAACTGATCCTTCAAAACAGGCAGGCAGTTTTAAATATAGCAAGACCCCTTCTTTACGAAAAATGAGAAGCCCGGGGTTTCTACCACAGGCTTCCCTTTCGTAAGAAGGAAAAAAACTGTTATTTGCTGATAAAACGAGAAAACATGTACCGGATTATTTTGACGATCGTAACAATGTGTTTGTTCACACACACACAGGCACAGTGGTTAAAAACAAAAGCTGGCAATATTGTGAATGAAAAAAATGAAACCATTATCCTGCGTGGCATGGGGCTTGGTGGCTGGATGTTGCAGGAAGGTTACATGTTCCGTTTATCGTTTCTTGGACAGCAATACCGCATCAAAGAAAAGATCAGCGATGTGGTTGGTGAAACAAAAACAACATTCTTCTATGAACAATGGTTGTTGAACCATAACACAAAAGCAGATATTGATTCACTGGCAGCATGGGGGTTTAACTCTGTTCGTTTGCCTATGCATTATAATCTCTATACTTTGCCGGTAGAAGATGAACCTGTAAAGGGACAACATACCTGGATTGAAAAAGGGTTTGCACTTACCGATAGTTTACTTAACTGGTGCAAAGCAAATAACCTGTATCTCATTCTTGATCTGCATGCAGCACCGGGCGGACAGGGAAATGATCTTCCTATTTCCGACAGAGATCCATCCAAACCAGCGTTATGGGAAAGCGAAGCCAACAAAGAAAAAACAATTGCCTTGTGGCGAAAACTTGCAGAGCGTTATGCCAATGAACCCTGGATTGGCGGTTATGATATTATCAACGAACCAAACTGGGGCTTTGAAGATCCGAAGAATGATTTTCGTGGTACAGCCGAAAAAAAGAATGAGCCGTTAAGAGAATTAATGATCGGTATTACAAAAGCAATTCGTGAAGTAGATAAAAAGCACATCATCATCATTGAAGGAAATGGATTCGGAAACAATTATCGTGGCGTGCTGCCGCCATGGGATGATAATATGGTATTGAGTTTTCACAAGTATGGAAATTTTAATAACGAGGCAGCCATTAAAAGTTTTCTTGAATTGCGGGAGCAATACAAAATGCCGTTGTGGCTGGGTGAATCCGGCGAAAATTCAAACACATGGTTTACAGAAGCCATTGCGCTTGCAGAAAAACATGGCATTGGCTGGGCCTGGTGGCAAATGAAAAAAATGGGGATCAACAATCCGTTGGAAATAAAACGCCCTGCAGGTTATGATCAC
>JAACZX010000106.1 GCA_009996555.1 Chitinophagaceae bacterium
ATAATTCATGTGCGGTAATTCAATGAGTGGAAAATCAGCAACCAATATGGTTTTTTCAGTTGTACTGTCCTGTGTAAAAGCTGAAGTGCTGCATAACAACAAAAGGACTGCATAGGTTAATTTCAGATACATAATAAGGTTTTGATGATAAGTTGTTCAAACATACCATTTGTTACAAACCTCCGCTACCTGTAACAGGATGAATTGTATAAACAGCTTACGAGCCGTTTATATTAGTTGATGAGCTGTAAACTGACTTTGAACAATTACAGGAGTTTATCTTTAAAAGCTTTTGCTACTGCTTCGCTTTTCGAATTCACGTGCAGCTTCTCGTAAATCTTTTTAATGTGGCTGCGTACAGTATCGATGGAGATGAACATTTCGGAAGCGATCATTTTATAGCTGAAGCCATCCACCAGCAATTGCAACACCTGCTTTTCCCGATCGCTGAGGTTATAGTTTTCATTTTGCGATGCATTGATCTGCGAAAACATTTTCAGCACCTGTGTGGCAATAGATGCTGTCATAGGTGCACCACCACTTGCAGCTTCCTGGATGTATTCCAGCAATTTGGCAGGTGCTGTTTTTTTAAGGATGTAACCATTTGCTCCGTTGCGGATGGCATCAAACACATTCTTATTATCATCAAACACCGTGAGCATTAAAATTTTTACATCACTGTTTACTGCACGCACTCTCTTTAATCCTTCAATACCATTTGTGCCGGGCATATCAATATCCATCAGCACCACATCTGGTTTCCATGCCTCCACTTCATCCGCTACATTGTCGCAGTTTTTGTAAGCAGCCAATACAGTAAATCCATCGCTCCCGTCAATCAGCATCGTCAATCCCTCACGTAACTGCGGATTATCCTCGTACAGCATTACTTTAATCATATTGATTGTGTTTATACAAAATTAACAAATGCTTATATGCCGCCAATCACATAAACATGTGCTCTTCCATCAAAAACCACGGCCGCCTGTCATTGCCATGTACGCTTTTGGTACAAATTTTCGCAACACTGTTCCCACTACAATACAAAAACAAAGCACCAGCAACGGCACCAGTAAAAAACAAAGCAACCTGTACATTGGCATCAACGATGTATTCATGACTGCCCATTTCATTACATAAGGCAACAAAGGCACATGCATGCCGAAAATGAAAAACGAAAAACCACTGGCATAATTGAACCATGGTTTGCTCACACACCAGTGGATGATTTTATCGGCACCAAACCACATTGCCATGATACCTGCCACCACCGCCACCTGGTGAATAATAATAAGCGGTGCCCATGAAGCCCAACCTGTTGCTTCAAACTCAAATGCCATGAATGTTTTTATAATGCAAAGGCCAATGAAAAGGATGAGTGCCCAGCCAAGACTAAACCACTTGGGTTCTTTTTCAATATCAATATTCTGTTTCTGAATCCACACACCAAGCGAAAAGAAAAACAATCCTCTGAAATCAAAAAGAGGGATTTGTATGACTGTTACAAAAAACAACAGGAATGTAAGCGGCAGCCAGATGTATGGAATTTTTGTCACCAGCCAGCGGATACACGGATAAGCAAGATTAAAAAAGAACAATGCAACAATAAACCACAACTGGTAAGAAACCGGTGCAAGTACAAAACGTTCCAGCATGCCGGCCCATCCTATTTCAGCATAAGGACGATTATCGTTCAACTGATCAAGTGCTGCTGCGGTAACCACTTTAGCTGTATAGGGAAACTGCTGTAACAAAAATGTAAGCAGCAACCCAAATGCACTCCAGATAAAATACGGAACAATGAGTGTACGAAACCTTTTCTTTACCTGTTGCCCGTAAGGACGATGATCGTACGTGGCATATAAATAACCGGAAATAATAAACAGCATGGGAATGCGGAAACGCAACAACCCGTTTGAAATAAAATATTCAAAGAAGGTAGTAAATGTAAGAGGTTCCGATACTGTACTGAAGGGAGCAAGGTAGGTAACGTTTAAATTATACCCATGCACATACGCCAGCAGTGCAATGCACACAAACGTAAAAAATCTGAATTTCTGACTGAGTGAACGGGTCATCTTTATTAATTAAGTGGAACAGTTAACCGCACTTCTGTACCCTCTCCTTCTTTTGACAGCAGCAGAAGTTTGCCTCTTAATGCATCGGAACGTTTTTGCATATTGCCAAGTCCGTTACCACTGTCGGCTGTCTTCACATCAAATCCAACTCCATTATCTTTTACCAGCAGTACAAGTGTGCGGTGTTCAACAAATACATGCACAGTTGCTTTTGTACATTTTGAATACTTGGCAGCATTGTTCACCGCTTCTTTAAAAATGAGGAAGAAGTCACGCCTTCCTTCCATATCGATCTTTGCATCATTTACTTCCTCTCCTGCTTTAAATTCCAGTTCAATATCTTTTGCTTCAAATACATTGGTTGCAAACTCACGCATACGTGCCACAACTTTCTGCATGGTATCATTAGCCGGTTTAATGGCCCACACAATATCATCCATCGCCTCCATCATCCGCTGGCTGTTATCGCTGATCTTATTGATGTACTCAGCCGTTTTCATTGTATCTGTGTTCAGCTTTGCTTTTGCCATTGAGCTGAGGATGTTAATGGTACTTAGTGTGCTACCCATATCATCGTGCAGATCACGTGCTACCCTGTTCCGGATCTTCTCTACAGCAAAATAGCGGTGCAAACGAAGACGGTGCATACTGTATGCCACCAATGCCACAATGAGCAACAGCAATGAAATAAACCATTTTGTTTGCCAGAATGGAGGCTTTACAAAAATCTTAAGTGTGCTGATGTTTTTCGACATCAACCCATCAAGACTTTCTGCTTTTACCTGGAATGTATAATGACCGGGCGACATTGCTGTAAACGGTACAGATAAACGGTCGGCCCTGATCCAGTCTTTATGCAAGCCTTCCATTTTATAATAATAGATAAACTTTTCCCTGTTCTTAAAATCAAGACAGGCAAAGCTGATCATAAAATTATTTTGATGCGGCTGTAATCTTACTTCAGGCAACTGTTGCAACGAGTCAAGCAACTGGTATTCGCTGCCCAATAGAAAATCAGTTAAAATTACATCGGGCGGAGGTGTGCTTCGTTTAAATGCATCGGGTTTAAAAAACAACAAACTGTTTATGCCGGTAAACATAAGATAGCCTTCACTGCAAATGAAATCGGCCTTATCTGCCGACTCGCCAAGCATCACACCATCCTTACGGCCATAGTTGGTGAATCGTTCTCGTTTATGATCATAACGTGCCAGTCCTTTATCTGTAATGATCCACAGATAACCACTCCAATCAAGACGCAAACGTTTAATGGAGTTAGAAGGCAATCCATCACGACTGGTAACCTGCCGAACAGTTTTTGTTTTTGTATTGATGATATTCAACGCTTCTGTTGACGCATAGATAATACTGTCGTTCAGTTGTTCAAGATCTCTGCAGGTATTGGCAAACAACGCAGCATTACTTTCATCAGCAGTATAATGTTGTTCAACTTTTCCGGTAGCGCCATTAATGGCATACACACCTTTATCATGTGTGGCAACCCATGCCCAACCTCTGCTGTCGATGAGTATTTTATAAATAATGGCCCCCACGCCAAGATCAAGAATGATCTTGTAATCCTTTCCATCGTATTTAACAATGCGGCCCGCCTGTGTTCCAAACCATAAATTGTTTTGCTTGTCTTCAACAATGTAACGGATGGTGCGTTCATCAAATACCGGAGGACGCTGGTATTCCGTTTTTCCTGTTGCCGGATCATAGATCATCATATAACCACTTTGGCAACCAATGAAAACCTTGCCCGTCTTTTTTTGCTGGCACATGCTCCACGTTAACTTGTAACCATTTTGTGCCACTGCATCCATGCTGGGCATTGCTTTGTATAACGGTGTGGGATAAGGTTTGAAATTTTTGCTTAATGTAATAACGCCCTTTCCCCAGGTACTGAGCCAGTAATCGCCGTTCTGTAATTCAACAAGATCAGTTACACTGTAATAACCTGGTATATTCGACAGGTACATATTGATCACATCGGCCGAAAAAGAAGAAGTGTAATACAAACCCTGGTCGGTAGCAATCCATAACACACCATCCCTGTCTTCATACAACTGGTTGACCGATCCGTACCTGATGCCGTAGTTATCTAGATACTGTGTGCGGTACAACTGAAATCCTTTGTTCATTGCATTTTCGCCTTTTTCAAGAGCATAAAGATTTGCCAATCCGTAAATCCATAACGTGCCGTTACTGGTTTCATAAAAACTCCGTAACTCGGCATAAGAAGTATTTACACCGTTCAACCCTGCCGTATCGTTAAGAGGATATTTCCCTGTTGCATCAAAGCAATAAAAATGCTGATCATTTCCCCAGTTGAATACCCAATGCCTGCGTTCTTTATCAATATAAATGTCAGACACATTTTTTTGTACTGCATGATTGTTGAGCAATGCAAGATTGGCCGGGTTGTATAATCTGCTCCACATTTGTTTGGTTACTTCATCATACACACACAAGCCACTGTCTGAAACGATCCAGTATTGTTTCTTCGCTTTATCATGCAGTGCGTTGAAGGTAGCCTTCCAGTTTTTGGGTAAATTATTCAGCGGAGTATTTTCGGTAAATGCATCAAGCACTTTATCATACTTGAGAATTTTGCCATAGTGGTGAACATTCACGTATGTGTTTCCATAACTATCCTGCCACATTCTGAATTCGGAACGTGCGGGTAAAGGTTTTGCTGTTTTTAACGGCACCACACGGTATGTATAAGTGGACGGATTAAAGATACCGACCTGATGAATGGAATAAGCCGCCAGCCACATGCTGCTGCTATCGGCACGCAATACCTGGTTTACTGCCACACTTGGCAGCGGATCGCCCTTTGTTCCATCCGGATCGAACGTAACAAATTTGCCACCATCAAAACGCTGCACACCATTGCTGCTGCCCACCCAGATAAACCCCCGGCTATCCTGGTAAATACTGTAAATTACATTCGATTGAAGACCGAGACCGTCTTCTGTAGTGATCCTGTTAAATGCATAAGAAAAACGCTGTGCCTGCAGTGTGAGCACAGATAAACAGAAAAAAACAAACAATACAACTATTCTCATGCGGATGGTTACTTCATCAAATGTAAACAACCGCTACAATATTCGGCCTGCTCTTGTACAAAACCACATGATTATGTGATGAGCTGCACATAACCTCCCTAAAACGCAGCTGCAACAAGCATTTCACTGCATACAAGCAAAGCATCGGCTTCTCATTTCAACATGTTTATGCGATTGACTTTCACTTTCACACTTCGCATCTTTGTATTGTTAAACAAATCATCAAAATGGCTGCAAAGCCACAAACCTTATTATCATGAAACAATTATTCATCCTGTTCATCGGCCTGTTTACAGCTGCCACAGCTGTAAACGCCGGTGTAATTACAAGAGAACTTCCGGTTGCAAATGCCTTCTATAACCTTGAAGTGAGCCACGAAATTGCAGTGATCCTTACTGAAAGTGCAGAAACAACCATCCGTATTGCCGGCGAAGAAAAAGATGCAGAAGCTGTAGTGATAGATCAGGCAAAAGGGAAAGTACGCCTGTTGAGCAAGAAGGGTTCGCTTAAAAACAAAGTGACTGTTTTTATTCCAATTCATAATCTGCGTAAGCTAACCATCAAGGGCGCTTCTTATGTTCGCAGCAATGGTAATATTCAATCAGAAAAACTGCTGGTAACAGTTGCGGGTGAAGCACAGGTAGAGATCAATAACATTGGCAACATTGTATTTATGGCCGACGAAGACATTGACCTGGAGTTTAAAAAATGGAACACCAGACTATTAGGTAAAGAGTAAGCAACAACTGAACGGTTTATCTGCAGTTTACTACAGTTCACTCACTGATAACCGCTGTTCACTTACTTCTGTTATAACACGGTAAAAACACAGTTTATATTTGCTGTGTGATTCATTGATCACAAAACAAGACAACATGAAAAAAGGTATTTTACTTATCGCTGTTTTAAGTGCATGGTTCCTCCTGAAAAACGGAACGTACATGCAGGTAATAAAAACACCGGGCACAAACCTGCAAACAAAAATGCAGGTGGTAACAAAAGCAGTAAAGAAAGACCTGTTTCAATTTACTACCGTTCATTTGTCTTTAGCAAAAAGAAAAACAAACAATAGCAAGTATACAGCAAGAGCCTGTACATTAAAGCTCACCAATGAAAAACAGTTGACTAACCATGAACCCTTATTAATCATAAACGGCCTTTAAAAAACACTTTCTTTTCACAGTCACACCTATAATTTCTTCAGTCTGATCTGGAAAGACACAGCCGCCCCGTAAGGCGGCTTTATCGTTTGCGTAAACAAATTTTTTCAGCCCTCTAATTCTTTCTATCTTTCCGCTCAACGATCACTTGCCTGCTCTTAAAACAGGATTACTATGTCATTTAACAACACAACCGGGCTCCAGCAATTTAAGAGCCAGGTAGGAATTAAGTTTCAACTCTACAACAGTTTATTTACTTCATTACCATTTCACCGGATTGAACGTACAGGTATTTTATTATCACTGTTATTAACCAATACAGAAGATGGTTATAAAAAGAAACAAAGCCCTGTTGAGATCATTGATGATTTTTTTAAACGTCATACTTCTTATACAAAAGAGCAGGAACAGATTGATCTGTTGTTTCGTTTTGTGCAATACACCGAACGCCAGATTGTATTGTTCGATGCATTGGAAGATGCAGCCTTCCGTGAAGTGCATGATATGCAGGGAACGGGTTCAATAAAACAGCTCTTTAACGAAGTACAAACAAATAATAAAGAGGGAGAGCTACTGGATAAGCTGAACGATTACTGTATCCGTTTGGTATTAACAGCTCACCCAACACAGTTTTATCCCGGCTCCGTATTAGGTATTATCCATGATCTGTCAAAAGCATTGTCGGAAAATAATGCGGCACTGATCAATACTTATTTACAACAGCTGGGTAAAACACCGTTCCTGAAAAAGCAACGCCCTACTCCGTATGATGAAGCAGTGAGTTTGATCTGGTACCTGGAGAATGTATTCTATGCAGCTGCCGGACGTATTTATGCCAACATTAAAAACCAGTTACAGCTTGGCATTGAATTTAACCAACCACTCATCCGCATGGGTTTCTGGCCCGGTGGCGACAGAGACGGTAACCCTTTTGTAACAACTGATATTACCTTGAAAGTTGCAGAGCTGTTACGTGGTTCCATTATTAAATGTTATTACCTGGATGTGCGCCGTATGAAACGCAGGCTCACCTTCCAGGGAGTTGATGTGTTGCTGGCAGGTCTTGAAAAAAAATTATACGATAACATCTTTATTCCCGGCCACACAACCTCTTTAACAAAAGAAGAAGTACTGGCAACCTTGTTTGAAATAAGAGGCATTCTTATTCACCAGCATAATGGTTTGTTCCAAAACCAGGTTGATGCGCTCATCAACAAAGTGCAGTTGTTTGGTTTGCATTTTGCTTCATTAGACATCAGGCAGGACAGTTCGATACACAGCAAA
>JAACZX010000501.1 GCA_009996555.1 Chitinophagaceae bacterium
ATTGCATTGGCAAGTGGTGCAGGTGCCGAGTGGAAGAATGGTTTGGCATGGGTGATCATTGGTGGGTTGATCAGTTCGTTATTCTTAACGCTGGTGATCGTACCGGTGATGTATGCCATCTTCGATAAGCTCATCACAAAGTTCAGCCGTAAAAAAGCAAAACCAATTGAAGAGTTGATGGTGGAAGATTACGAACCCACAAAAGATTTTCATGAAACCTATGAAGAGGGATTCAATCCTTCACACGTGTAGTTAGAAGTTGATTTGGTTACAAGGGCTGTGTTCTCACAGCCCTTATTTTTTATGTTCCGTTGCGCATCATTTTTTTTGCAACAGATGGTATAATACGGGTGATCAATTTTAAAAGCTTTGCTTTGTGAATATAGATCTCATAGTGATCGGCTTCCATTTTATGAAAAAGCTCATTTGCAAATGCTGCTGTACTCATTTTTGAAGTATCACGCCCTGCTGTCATTGCGGTTTCAACCAATGGAGGGATTGCCTCAAATACTTTTACACCGGCTGTTTCTAATTGGTAACGTAGTGTTGTACTGTAGCTGTGTATGGCAGCTTTTGTTGCACAATAAACAGATGCGGATTGTTTGGGTGCCATGAATAAACCGCTGCTGATATTTACTACTGCACTGTTTCTGTTTTTAAGAAGTACAGGAAGTAAGGCAGAAGTAAGTAATACGGGTGCAGTAAAGTTTGTTGCAATTTCATAGCTGATTTTTTCCTGCAATAGTGGTTCACTCAAAAAAGAATAATTGTATTGTACGGCAGCATTGTTGATAAGCAGGTTTAAGTCGTTGTGGTGCTGTTGAATAAAGTGTACAAGTTCATCAATGTTTTCCTGTACGCCAAGGTCGCCGCAAAAAGTGATCAGCGAAGGAAGTTCCTGTTGAAATGCTTTGAGTTTTTCTTTATTACGTCCGGTAATAATCACTTTATTATTACGTGCTGTAAATTGTTTAGCCAGTTCAAGACCTATGCCGGATGATCCGCCGGTGATGAGTATTGTATTTCCTGTAAGCTTCATAATGCTGCAAAGCTGTGTAACAGGAAAGCGATTTTTCTTTACATAGGTAAAGAAATCAACGGCCTGCAAATTTTCTTCTTATGCGACTTAGTTGTGTGGCCGTAATGCCTAAGTAAGATGCAATATGATACTGTGGCAATATTGTTTCAAGCTCAAAATAAGCTTGTTGAAATTTACGGTAGCGTTCATCTGCATCAAGTAATACCAGGTCAATTTCCCGTTGTTCTTTTTGTACAAAAAACTGTTCGGCAAGTATGCGTGCTGCACGTTCAAGATCAGGACATTCATCAAACAATGCACGAAAGCTGTTGTATGGTGCAGTAAGTATTTCGCAATCAGTTAATGCCTGTTGCTGTATCTGGTTAGGCATGCCGGTAATAAGTGATGCATAACCACCAATAAACGAAGGTGCAGTAAAAAAATGTTTGTTGTAGTCAAATCCTTTATTGCCCGAATAGAAAGCCCTTACAACACCCGTATGCAGGAAGCCAATCTCTCTTGCCAGCTGCCCTTCTTTAATAAAGTAACTGCCTTTGCTGAGTGTTGTTTGTGTAAATAAAGAGGCAACAAGTTCTTTTGTTGTTGCTGTAACCGGAGTTAGCTTGTTCAGAAAGGTAAAGAGGCTGTTAAGCCCGTTGTTATTCATTACGGGAAAATGGAATTGTTTAAATAACAGGTTGTTGTTTGTAAAGTTTTTGCAATGAAAAAATCCCTCCGGTAATGAAGGGATTCAATGTTATTTCTGTGTTGTTTGATTAATAGTCTCTGCTATAACCACCGCCGCCACCTTTGTAGCCGCCGCCACCGCCACGGTTGCCGCCGCCGCCGCCACCTTTGTAGCCGCCGCCACCGCCACCACGGTAACCACCACCACCGCCGCCACCGAAGCTGCGTTTTTTGAAGCCGCCATCATCTTTTTTAGGCTGTGCTTCGTTTACAACAATCTTACGACCCTGAACATCGGTATCGTTCAGTTGGCTGATAGCAGCTTGCGCTTCTTCAGCATTGTCCATTTCAACAAAAGCAAAGCCTTTGCTGCGGCCGGAGAATTTGTCGGTTAAAATTTTGGCTGATGTTACTGAGCCAAATTGCTCAAACAATGCGCTCAGGTCTTCGTTCGTCATAGACCAGGCGAGGTTTCCTACGTAAATGTTCACAATAAAAAAATTAAAAAAAAACAAATTATGAACCAGATAGCAACTGAAAACCGAGGGAAACTGATCGAACGAAAAGCATCTGAAGGTTCAGAAAGCAGGAACTGAATTCATGTTAACTCAATAAAGATAAGGGTTTCCGCAGGAAATTTCAATAGCAGCGGGTTTTTTCAAAAACAGGGGTAGAACTACTCAGGCGGCGTCAGCAGACTTTACAGAAGCTTAACGCACTTCCTGCATATCCACCAGTTTTTTATAAAAACCGTTGAGCGCCACCAGTTGGTCATGTGTACCCCGTTCCACAATTACACCTTTTTGTAACACGATGATTTCATCGGCGTGGCGAACAGTTGATAGCCTGTGGGCAATCACCAAACTTGTGCGGTCCTGCATCAGGTGGTTGATGGCATCCTGCACAAGGCGTTCACTTTCTGTATCAAGCGAGGAGGTGGCTTCATCAAGAATAAGGATCGGTGGGTTTTTTAATACAGCTCTTGCAATAGTAACACGTTGACGCTCACCGCCACTCAGCTTGCTTCCTCTGTCGCCAATGTTTTCCTGGTAGCCGTTTTCTTTGGCTGCAATAAAGCTGTGGGCATTGGCAATTTTTGCCGCTTCTTCAATTTCAGCCGGTGCCGCATCTGGTTTACTCAACGCAATATTGCTGGCAATACTGTCATTAAAAAGAATGGGCTCCTGTGTAACAATACCCATTAATTGCCGGAGGCTTTTTATGGAATAGTTTTTAATATTCAGGCCATCCACCAATATTTCGCCACTGGTAACATCATGAAAGCGTGGTACAAGATCGGCCAGGGTAGATTTACCGGAGCCGCTTGAACCAACCAGGGCAACTGTTTTTCCTTTTTGGAGCTTAAGGTTGATATTATGCAAAACGATGCTATCGCCGTAAGCAAAGGATACATTTTTGAATTCAATGCTCTGTTCAAAACCTTTGATTTCAACAGGGTTGGCAATTTCTTCTACCACCATTGGTGCATCAAGAATTTCTTCTATACGCTCAATGGCAGCTGCACCACGTTTGGTATTGTAATAAGCCGATGAAAGTGATTTGGAAGGATTGATGATTTGGGTAAAGAAAAGGATGTACGTAATAAAACCTTCAGATGATACATCCGCATTGCCGCCCAACACCAATTGTCCGCCAAACCAAAGAACGCCGCTTAATACAAGCACGCCTAATACTTCGCTTAGTGGCGAGGCCATGTCTTTTCGGAAGTTGATGCGGTTGCGGATATGGTTCAGTTCAGCGTTCATTGAATGGAACTTGGTACCTAATAGTTTTTCGGCAGTAAATGCTTTAATTACACGGATGCCACCAAGTGTTTCATCTAAAATGGAAAGAACCAGTCCGTTCTTTTCACTTGCTTCTGTACTTTGTTTTTTTAATGACCGGCTTACCCGTCCAATAACAAAACCCATTACCGGAAGAAAAATGAGAAGAAACAACGACAGTTTAGGGCTTAGCATCACCATACACACCAAAAAAGTGATGATGGTAAGCGGCTCTTTAATAAGCACTTCAAGCATCATCATTACGCTCCACTCTACCTCATTTGCATCATTACTCATTCTTGAAATAAGATCGCCTTTGCGTTGTTCAGTAAAAAAGCCAACGGGTAGTTTTAATACCTTATCATACAAATCGCCACGTAACCTTGTCATTACGCCATTACGCATAGGAGCTAGTATGCGGTAGGAGAGATAGAGGAAAACGTTTTTGAGAAGAATGGCAGAAACAATGATCAGACAAATAAAAGCAAGTGCCTGTATTTGTCCCTGTTCATTAATGAGTTTACTGATATGGAACATCAGGAAATCGAGCAGATCGGATGCCGACTTTATAACTTCGGGTCGGTTTGTAACCTGGCTTGCAGGATTAAATAACAATTTCAGAAAGGGCGCCAGCATAGCCAGCGATACCATTGAAAAGATGATGGATAAAAGTATACACAGAAAATAAAGAACAATTTTACCGGTATAGCCACGCAGGTATTTGAAAATTCGTTGAAACTGTTTCATGCTGTTAAACCCCGCAAAGTAACTACTTTTACAGCGTTTTAAATGTAGAAGATATGTTAGAAGGAAAAAGACAAAAACAGGTTGCAGGTGTTATACACGAGGAAATGTCCGTTATTTTCCAAAAGCTGGGATTAGGGATGATTGATGGCGGTTTGGTATCTATATCATCCGTTAAAATAACTCCCGATTTACTGGAAGCCCGTATTTACCTGAGTGTGTTCAAAGCCGACAGTGCAGCTGTACTGAAAAAAGTAGAAGAAAAGGCGTTTGAAATAAAACGTGAGCTGGCATCAAAACTGAAACACCAGTTACGCCGTATTCCTGAAATACGATACTATCCTGACGATACACTTGATCATGTGTTTAAGATGGAAGAGTTGTTTAAAAAGATCGATGAAGAGAAAAAAAATGAGTAATGAATGATTAGTGATGAGTGCGTGCCCGAATACACGATGCCAGCACTTGATCATTACAGGGTTCATACTCATTATTCATTATTCATCAATCATTCCCTTGAATTTCCTTTTTGCCTGGCGCTATTTCCGATCAAAAAAATCAACCAATGCAATCAATATTATTGCGTGGGTAACGGTAACGGCTATGGCAGTAGGCACAGCTGCACTGGTGGTGGTACTTAGTATTTTTAATGGCTTTGAAGGATTGGTGAAAACGCTTTACTCTTCTTTTTATCCTGATGTGCGCATTACTGCAGCTCAACAAAAAGTTATGTTGCTTGATGATGCAACCATCAGCAAAATAAAGTTGCTGCATAATGTAAAAGCTATGAGCATGGTTGTGGAAGAAAATGTACACCTGCAAAATGGCGATTACCGTACCAATGCTGTAATAAAGGGCGTAGATGAAGCATACATGCAAACAAGTGGTGTGCAGGATATGATCACTGCCGGTAAATTTGAAACAGGCAGCAGCGAAACACCGGGCATGGTGTTGGGTGTGGGTGTTGAAGGTGCACTTAATTTAATGAGCGACCGTGCAATGAATCCCGTAACAGCTTATCTGCCAAAACGTGGTATTACATCAAATAACCCGTTAGATGCCATCAGTACAGTAAACATTCAGCCTACCGGTTCATTTTCCATACAGCAGGATTTTGATAACAAGTATGTGATCACCAATCTTGCTATTCTTAAAGAAATGCTGGGCATCAAGGCAAATGAATACAGTGCAGCAGAAATCAGGCTCAAAGATCCCAAAGCAGAAAAGGAAACCATTGCTGCATTGCAACAGTTACTTGGCAAAGGTTATCTTGTAGAAAACCGCTACCAGCAAAACCGTTCATTATTTGGTGTAATGCAGGTAGAGAAATGGGCCATCTATGGCATTCTTTCGCTTATACTCATCATTGCATCGTTCAACATGATTGGTGCGCTTACTATGCTGGTGCTGGAAAAGGAACAGGATATTCAGATCTTACAGGCAATGGGTGCCGGTAAATCATTCATTCAGCGGATATTCTTAACGGAAGGTGTATTGCTGGCCTTGGTGGGAAGTGTGATCGGTATCATCCTGGCATTGATCTTTACGTACCTGCATGTTACGTTTAAACTGATTCCCCTTCAGGGATCTTTTGTCATTGATTATTATCCGGTGAGTATTTATGTAACCGATATTCTGCTTATTGTTGCTACAGTGTTTGTTATAGCATTGCTGGCATCGTGGTTGCCTTCGCTTAAAGCTGCCAGGCAAAAGACTTCATTAAGGTCACAGTAAAAAGATATTGCTTAACTGTGCTGTTTGGCACGAGGCAACATAAATAAAAAAGCAGGCAATCAGTTGCCTGCTTTTTTTATAGAGAGTTGGTAGAGATCAATAATCACCAAGACTTGTTTCGCCCAATTGTGTAAGGGCTTTCGCCAGTTGCTCATCGTTGGGGGCAATGCCATGCCATTCGTGACTGCCTTCCATAAAGTCAACACCTTTACCCATTGAAGTGATCATCAGGTTCACAATTGGTTTGCCTTTTCCAACAAAGGATTTTGCTTTTTCAAGCCCGGCAACTACCTGGTCCATATCGTTACCATCTTCAATTACCAATGTTTCCCAGCCAAATGCTTCAAATTTTGCTTTCAGATCACCAAGGCTCATTACTTTGGCAGTAGGGCCGTCAATCTGCTGACCATTCCAGTCAATAGTAGCAATAACATGATCCATTTTATGGTGAGCAGCAAACATCACCGCCTCCCATATCTGGCCTTCCTGTAATTCACCATCGCCATGTAATGAATACACAACAGTATTTTCTTTATTAAGACGTTTTGTATAAGCTGCGCCAATAGCAACACTTAAACCCTGGCCCAATGAACCCGAAGCAATACGCACACCGGGCAAATGCTCATGTGTGGTAGGGTGGCCCTGTAAACGGGTATTCAGTTTACGGAAAGTTGCCAGTTCTGAAACCGGGAAATAGCCGCTTCTGGCAAGGGTGGCATAAAAGATCGGAGAGATGTGCCCGTTTGAAAGAAAGAACAAATCTTCACCCGGAGCATCCATGTTGAAGCTGGGGTTGTGTTTCATTACTTTAAAATAAAGAGCTGCCATAAAATCTGTACAGCCTAATGAACCACCAGGATGACCGCTTTGGCAAGCATGTACCATACGTACAATATCACGACGGAGTTGCGTTGCAATTTCTTTCAGTTCTGCCATAGTTTTAAAATATTGCGGGCAAAGCTAATTGAAAAATGTTTGCAAGAACTAAACTTTTTAACCTAACGGGCGTCAATTAGCATGTTGTGGTAAAACGCACTGAAAACGGGCTATACGTTTAAATTTATCGTTATCCGTTTTCTCTTTCGGCTCAGAACATATAGATTTGCACATACTGAATATGTCAACTGCATGGATCACCTTCTAATCGGCGCAGTCATTGCGTTCTTAATTACATACTCAGCAATTCCCATTATTATAAGAGTTGCTGAGAAGAAACATCTTTTTGATGTTCCGGATGATGACAGGAAGGTGCATGCCAACCCCATTCCTTCTCTGGGGGGGATTGGTATATTTTCAGGGTTCATTCTTGGCTTTTTGATTGCTGTTCCTGCCGATATTATAGAGGTGCAGTATTTTGCCGCAGCTTTCCTTGTTATTTTCTTTTTGGGTTTGAAGGATGACATCGTGGTACTTACTCCGCTGAAAAAATTTCTGGGTCAGTTACTGGCAGCTTTTATTATCGTGTACAAAGGTGGTGTGCTTATTGATGGCATGTATGGATTTATGGGTTTTGAGAAAATGCCGTTTATCCTTAGCCTTGCCTTTACTTACCTCACCATTATAGTTATTACCAATTCATTTAACCTTATTGATGGAGTAGATGGTCTTGCCG
>JAACZX010000107.1 GCA_009996555.1 Chitinophagaceae bacterium
TCATGCGTGATGCAATGCGTGGCATAACTGCTAATTTAAGATTGATTATTTCTTTGCGATATAACGTGCAAGTTCACCGGGGTTTTGTTTGATCAGTTGCTGAACAACAATTTCCACATTCATCTTTGCTCCTTCCAGCCCGGTATGTGTTTTATCGCCATGAAAAAAATTGCTCACTTCGGCCTCACCCAGTTCATCATATTTATCTGCAATGAGTTTATTCAGATCAATAAAATATGCGCCTTCTTCTTTCGCAATCTGTTCAGCCCACAAGGCATAGTTATCAGTTGAACGGCCCACCTTTCCGTTTTTCCAGTTGTTGCGTGGTATTAATGAACAAACAATCGGCACTGCACCTTTTGCTTTTGTTTCACGAACATACTTGCGCATGTACCAACCATAACTATAAACTGTTTCGTTCACTTTACGGATCGGATTCCATATTTCAGAACTGTCGTTACCAATGCCACGAATGGTTCCTCTTGCACGTGCGGTATCATCCAACGGACTTGCGTCGTTATGACCAAACTGCATGATCACATAATCACCTTTTTTTAAATTGGCCGTGATCTTCTCCCAACGTCCTTCGGTAATAAATGTGCGGCTGCTTCTTCCTCCTAATGCATGATTTTGCACGGAAATTTTTGTTGTGTCAAAATACGCAGCCATAAAACTGCCCCAACCCCACTGACCATTGCTGCCGGTACCCGAACCATTACGCACTGTTGAATCGCCAATGATATAAAACACAGGCTTTGTCTGTAACATGGTAAAGGATAATAATGCCGCAACTGCCACTAACAATAAAAACTGAATCCGTTTCATATAATTCGTTCTTTCATTTTATTTAAGATAACCTGCAAGTGTATTATTCTTAAGCAAACGTAACCCTTCTGCCACAGATGCAGCATTGATCTTTGCTCCTTCCTCGTTTGTATGTGTATGATCTTTGTGAAACAGCTTCGCTACTTCATCAAGCCCCATTGCATTGTATTTTTCAGCAGTAATGCTGTTGAGATCCACAAAAGCAACGCCTTCACTTTCTGCAATTTCTTTTGCCCATTTACCAAAGTCTTTATCCGCAAGCCGAACTTTATTATCCGTCCATTGGTTGCGGGGGATCATTGAACAAACAACAGGCGTGGCACCTTTCTCTTTTGCTTCACGAATAAACTTACGCAAATACCAACCGTAGGTATGCACCACTTCAATACTGCTGTCTTTCCATGTTAATGAAACCGTTTCATCGCCAGTGCCACGCAACACACCACGATAACCTGCCCGTGAAGTATCGGGTTTGCTGCCTTCATTATGACCAAACTGCATGATCACAAAATCGCCTTTCTTCAATGTTGACAACACCCTCTCCCAACGTTTTTCTTTGATGAAAGTACGTGTGCTTCTTCCTGCCATCGCCTGGTTGCTGATGCTGATCTTTGTTGTATCTAACAACTCACCGATCATTTCGCCCCAGCCACATTGCGGACGATTGGTATTACGAACGGTGGAATCACCAATAATATATAATGTTGGCTTGTTGCTGAGCATTGCAAAAGATGATAACAAGACAATGAAAACAGCAAACGGCAAATAAGTTTTATATTTTTCCTGTTTAAACATTTGCTACTTTTTGTTAGTGATAACAATAGTTGGTTTTGCAGGTGTTTTCATTCCATCGCCAAGGTAATAACTCACATGCGGCGGTTGATTGTACGCTACATTCTGCCATGCAATACTCAGCCGGTATTGCGGATTATGCATGAGTGTATACAATTTAATTTCGGTTGGAATAGCTGTTGAAAAAATACGCAGCTCTTTACTGTCTGCAGTGCGTGCAATGATCTCTTCACGCCAGTCGCCAAACAGATCAGCACTTAAACATGGGTTTGCTTTTGTTCCATTATTGCTTATGCAGTTGAAATCCCGTCCATCAAATAACTTATCCATTTTGCTGTTCATGTAATCCCATTTACCAATGTAAACGCCATTCAGTATTTCGCTTAATGCATCACCATCCCAGTAAATACCCATATTGCAAGGCGGTGTTTTATCAGCAATCACATTCCCTTTGTTATCAAACAAACCTCTGATGCCTGCACCGGCCACCCAACATTCGTAACCGGGATAACGTGGATCAATATCCAACGCCAAGCCACGGCCGGGGCCTTCTCCATCATCGCCTGCTTTTACCGAAGCTTTCTTCCAGATCACTTCACCTGTTTTTGCATCACGGAAGTTTGCACCTGCGTCACCAAACCGTTCCTGTATACTGAATACTTCCAGGCCCGGACGGTTTGGATCAAGATCACCTACATGCAATGCATCAGCATGACCAATGCCTGTAGTGTACAATCCCTGCCCGTTATCATCAATCGTCATTTGTCCGTATACAATTTCATCTTTTCCATCAGCATCAACATCTGTTACACTCAGGTTATGATTACCCTGACCGGCATATTTTTCATTGCCCGGTGTAGAGCTGTCGAAAGTCCAGCGCTTTACCAGCTTACCATTTTTTAAATCCCATGCGGCAATTACTGTTCTTGTATAATAACCACGACACATTACCAGTGAAGGATGCTTCCCATCGAGATAAGCAATGCATGCCAAAAAACGATCCATGCGATTGCCGTAGCCATCACCCCATATTTTTTTTAACTCATCTGTAGTTGGGTTAAGTGTTGGGTAACGGGGCGGATCATAATCAACTGTTGAAATGATTGTTCCTGTTAATCCATTGAATACCGTTAAGTATTCAGGGCCGCTTAAAATGTAACCACGTTCATTGCGGTAATCTTTTGTACTGTCACCAATTACTGTTCCTTTTGCATCTACAGTTCCATCTGCCGTTTTCATGGCAATCTCTGCTTTGCCATCGCCATCAAGATCGTACACCATAAATTGTGTATAGTGTGCTCCCTCACGGATGTTTTTGCCGAGATTGATCTCCCACAAAAACGTTCCATCCAGTTTATAACATTGAAAAATTGGCGGGTCAGTCATACCTGCCTGTGAATTATCTCTTGCCCTGCCCGTCATGTGAATGACAATTTCATATACACCGTCACCATCCATATCGCCCACACTTGCATCATTGGCCGAATAACCTGTTGGAGTTCGTAAAGGAATAGACAAATAGGGTTTTGCGTTTGCAGCAAGTGTAAACGACTCGCCTTTTGCCTGTTCTTTTTTATTGATGATTGCTTTTACCGTATAAACATTCACTGCATTGGTATCAACAGCTTCATCCATAAAACCTGTTGCTTTCAACAGGGGTGTTTTGTTCAGCTTACTTGTTTTTCCATTAACCTTTTTGTAGAGATTAAATGCAAGATTGTTATCTTCTGTTCCCAACAAACGCCAGCTCACAAATACGTTTCCATTCCCTGCAGGTACTGCATACACACCACGGGTAAGAAACTCCATTTGATACTGCGCCTGCGCACTCAGCATCACAAAGCAAGCAACGAGCAACAAGCAGAAACGTGAATGGTGAATGGTGACTGGTGAATGACTCACTGATGGCAAGTTTTTATTCATTGAAGATTTTAATTATCAATTACTAATTATTCAAACTATCCTTTTAGACGCTCCTCTTCTTCAATACCTGCGGGTTCTTTTTTCTTTTCAACAGGCTTTGTTGATACATCAATGCTTGTGTTGATAAACTTCCAGCCCTTGGTATATTCCATTGTACCCAATGTATTGGCGGTGATGATGGAATTAATGAATTGAAAATTTTGCAGCAATGATGCGGGCAACCCGTTTATCTCAAATGCCTTTTGTGCATTAGTGATCTTTACATTCTGGATCACAAAATTTCTTGCAGATGGAATTCCTTTTTCAGCAGGTGTTACTTTCTGCAGCATCGATTTCCAATGTGCAGGCACCGTCTCCATCGTATATCCTTTTGGTAATTCAGAATAACTGTAAGCAGGATACCAGTTTAAATTGAATTGATAAGCATTGCGAACAGAATCCAACACAGAGTTAACGAAGTACACATCTTCCACAACACCACCACGTGTGGTGGCCGACTTAATACGTAAACCATTGTCGGTATGTTTGGCATACAGATCAGTACAATAAATATGACGGATGCTGCCTGACGTTTCACTGCCGAGTGTAACAAGCCCTGCTCCTCTTCGTGCGATGGATTTTCTTATCACCACATATTCTGTTGGTCGGTTTACACGCAATCCGTCCCAATCTCTTCCGGCCTTCAAACAAAAATTATCATCGTTGCAATCAATATCACAATTCTGTATCAAAACCCAGCTCGATGAATCCACATCAATACCATCCGTGCTGGGGCCACTGCCGTCTTCGTTGTTCTTGATCACAACCCCATCAACAGTTAAGTAAGATGAATACAACAACTGCACGGTCCAGAAACCTGCATTTTTAAATGTTAACCCTTTCACTGAAACATCTGTTGAGTTCTGCACCAGTAATGTACGTACACGTTTTGCATCGTAATCAACGATCCAGCGCAAACCTTTTGTATCATAATCTTTACGCATGGCCCAATATTTATCCCAACAAAACTTCCCTCTTGCATTGATCACACCTTCGCCTGTAACAGCTACGTTCTTTACATTCACAGCATTGATGAGTGCTGCAGGCCACTTCATTTCCAAACCTGCAATACGTGTATCCATATCGGGATAATCATCAAAATTTTGTGAGCCGAGTATCAACACGCCTTTGTCAATACGCAGGTGAACATTGTTCTTTAAGAAGATGGCCCCTGTTACATATGTGCCCGGCTTGAATGCAACTATGCCACCACCTTTTGCAGCACATGCATCAATAGCACTTTGAATAGCTTTTGTATTAACAGTAGTGGTATCGCTTACTGCGCCATAACTGTTCACATAATAAATTGTTTTGGCTGAAGGAAAACTTCTTGCACCAACTTTCTTTGTCCATTCAGGAGCAACAGTTGTTTGTGCAGATAACTGAAAAGAAAAAGAACAGCACAGGATAAATACCAGCAATCGTTTCATCAATCTTGTTTTAGTAGTTGGAGTTATTGCAGAGCAGTACAGCAGCGAATGAACAGAATACAGCGGGCATGTCGACAACAGCAAGCAAAGCAATACAGCGTTTATGCTCACAAATTAGCCATAGAACGGGCCTCATCTATCCTGCCTCATCCTGTACAAACGTTTGCGAAAACGTTTACATGATTTTATTCCAATTATGCCATGAATACCAATGCATTTTCGGATAATTTTGCCACTTGGAACAGACAGCCACCACTCTTTCAGCAGCAAATTCTACTTTTTCAAAATTGCAGATACGCATTGCCGTATCGGTATTCTTTTTCTGTCAGGGTATTTGCTTTGCCAGCTGGGCAAGCCGCATTCCCGACATGAAAACCACGTTGCAATTATCAGAAGCTGCGTTGGGCAGTATCTTATTAGCATTACCGGCCGGACAATTAACCATGATGCCCTTCAGCGGCAAACTGGTTACACGTTTCGGCAGCAAATATGTGTTGCGCTTAGCAGCAATTGGATATGCACTGACACTGATATTGATCGGCTCCACAACTTCTTCCTGGCAACTGGCCTTGGCACTTTACCTGTTTGGCTTAACAGGCAACCTCTGCAATATATCCGTGAATACACAGGCGGTAAATGCCGAGCATTTATTCGGACGGTCTATTCTTGCATCCTTTCATGGTGTGTGGAGCACCGCAGGTTTCACCGGCGCCTTGGTTGGTTTGCTGATGATGCGCTTGGAATTAATTCCTGTTTACCATTTCATGATCATTGCTGCAATTGTCATTACACTTAACTTTTCATTTCAGAAATATTTGATCATTACTCCTGTAAGTCGCACAGCTTCTTCGTTTAAACGCTTTCAGTTTCCAAAAGGACTGTTACTGCAATTAGGCCTCATTGCTTTCTGCTGTTTGAGTGCCGAAGGTTGTATGTTCGACTGGAGCGGTGTTTATTTTAAAGAAGTGGTGGAAGTGAAAGGTTCCCTGGTATCATTGGGTTACGCTTCATTTATGGTGATGATGGCAACCGGACGTTTTACCGGCGATAAATTAGCGGAACGTTTTGGCCGTAAAAAAATGGTGCAGCTGAGTGGTGTGCTCATCTTCTCAGGGATGATGATTGCTGTACTGTTGCCCAACATCATTTTTGCAACAATCGGTTTTATGATCGTTGGTTTTGGTGTGAGCAGTATTATTCCATTGGTGTACAGCACAGCAGGTAAAGTAAAAGAAGTGGCGAGTGGTATTGCTATTGCAACTGTTTCAGGCGTTGGCTTTCTTGGCTTTTTGATGGGGCCGCCATTGATCGGTTATATTGCTGAGCTGGCAGGATTACGTTCTTCGTTTGCAGTAATAGCAGTGCTGGGATTGGTGATCAGTTATATGATCAGTAAGATAAAGTTGGCGTGATGTAGCCTGACCTGTCAGGTCTTACATTTCTAACAGGTATGCCATATCTACGACACGCTGATAAAATTTATCTTACTGGTGCAGATATGGCATACCTAACATCTACTTCGGCAACAATTCAAACTCCGCTTTACTGATGGTGAAAATTGTTCCATGCCTGATGCCGCTTGGCAAGGAAATCTTATCCGAAATATCTTTCCATTCTTTCAAATCAGTTGATTGTACTGCACCGTATTTATGATCTCTGTATTTATCAAAGTACACAACCCATGTGCCGTTGATGCGCAAGGTAGTTGGTCCTTCTGCCCAGTAATTACCGGTGATGGGTGCTGATGCATTACTGTAACCACTGCTGAGCTTTTTGCTTGTGGCGATCTTAATATTCTTCTGCACAGGATTTCTTGTTTCATCTTTCAGGAACATCACAAACTTTTTTCCATTCGGAACAATCGTTGCATCGATGACATTAAAACCTTTATCGTACAGCAGTTTTGTTTTGCTAAAGGTTTTAAAATCTTTCGTGAGCACATAGTACATACGGTGGTTATAACCATTTTCAACTGTGGGATCAGCTGGATATTTTCCTTTGATGGTGGTTGCCCAATAGATCATGTATTGTTTCTTCTTTGCATCATACGTGATCTCCGGTGCCCAGCAGTTGCGTGCAGAGTCTTCATGCATCATCACCGGGATAAAACGTTGCTCACTCCAGTTAACAAGATCTTTACTGCTTGCATAACCAATTCCACGATCATTCCAGCTCACTGTCCATACCATGTGAAACAAACCATCGCTTCCTTTGATAATACAGGGATCACGCATCAGCTTATCATTGGCAACGGTTGGTTTTAAGAACGAACTGTCTTTTTTCAAAGCAGTCCATTTGAAGCCGTCGTAACTATAAGCAAGATGCAAACCATCCTGTCCGTTATTTTTAAAATAGGAAAACATATACACCGAGTCACTCTGCGCTCTCACACTCAGCAGTTGCATTAACACAATCACCAATAAACTGATCTTCTTCATCATTCAATTATTTAAACAGCGCTTTATAACGCATCATCGCTTCTACAAAATAATAATCAGCATAGGTTAACGGAACATCCACTTCTGTTTGTGCAGGAAAATGTCCTACGCTGTGCTTCAGCAGAAATCCT
>JAACZX010000502.1 GCA_009996555.1 Chitinophagaceae bacterium
CCCATACGTATTCACTCGAAAGCAAACCGCTTTTACCGCTTGCCGTATAAACCTTCCCATCAATTTTAAACCCAAGTGTATTTGCACCTGTTTGAGTTTCGGGTGGTAATTGTGGCCCCGCATTTTGCTTTTTACAACTGCTGGCTGTAAGTAAAACAGTAAAAGAGAAAAGTAGTGTAAAAGAAAATAGTTGTTTCATATTTAAGATGTTTTAAAAAAAATTGTGGATGCTGCCTAATCGATCATGATGTTTTTACTTTTTGCTGCATGTTTTTTTTCATACTTGCTAGTTTTTAAATGTGAAAAAGAGAATAAAATATTATTGGCCTATATCAAACCGGCCATTGGTAATACGTACTGTATCTGTACAACCTTGTTTATAAATAGTACAATTGAACTCTCCAGATACAACTCCGTTTTGTAAATCATAACGGGTAATCTTTAACTCACCTTTACGGTATACACTGTCATTTACAGGAATATAGCAGTTGCTTATGTTGGCAATTCCAAGAGTAGTTCTACCAATATGAATAAAAGGCAAACTAATATTTGAATAGAGTCCCGATGAGCCGAATGTAATTTGGGATTTTAGTGAGGTTTCAAAATTGTATGTACGGATGTCTAATGAACTATCCGATGCATCAACAAACACTCTGTAATTGGAATGGTTGCCATCCCATCCACCAGGCAAATAAGCTTTACCATTTATCAGGCAACCAAATGTATTAGCCCCTGTTTGTGTGGCTGGTGGCAGTTTGTCAAGTTCTGATAGTTTGTTTTTTTGCAACTACTTGCTGTAAGCAAAGCAGCAAATGAAAGAAGCAGAGAAATGGGAATAAGATGTTTCATGTTACTGTTTATTTTGGTTTATAATTTGGCATCGAAGCGGCCATTTGTTATATTAATAGGTTCACATCCTATTTTTTTTATGGTGAATTCAAATTTCCCGCATATTATTCCTTGTGCTAAATCAAACCGTGTGATACTAATAAACCCGGTGATTTGGGCATCATTATCACTGGAAGATATTAAACGGCAAGCACCAAAAATTTTCGAATTCATAAATAATACACGGCCATTAGTTGCATTCTTATTATTAAGATCATAAGTACTTCTTGTTAAGATTGAATCACAAACAATCCCGATTGTCTCATTTCTATTTTGGGATGAATTTTGAAATTCAGCTGTTATTGCAAACTGCCCTCCAGGAGAATTGTCATAATAAAAACGCAGAGCGCTCGTAGAAAACCAGTCTTCCTTTGAAGGAATCCATGCCTTTCCATTTACAAGACAACCAAACGTTTTGGACCCTGTTTGTGTAGCTGGCGGCAGTTTGTCAATTTCTGAAAGTTTATTTTTTTTGCACCCACTTGTTAACAGCACCGATAAGCAAAATATTATTCTAATCATAGTTGTAAATATTAATTTAAAAACAAATGCCGATTGAATAACCTACTGGTATATTCAGAAAGGGGTAATCTTCAAGGCTATTGAAAGCTTGAATATTGAAGAATAACCTGAACATTACTTTCTTTTTCTTTAAGGGTTGCACCCGATACCCAATAACCGGATAAACAAAGTATTTTTTTACTTCTTCTCCGTGTACATAGGTGCCGCCAATACCTGCTTCAAAAAAATGTTTCTTTTTTCCAATATTAATTGTAAGATGGTGCGGAACTGTTATGAAACCTGGGGGTTCTGGGAAAGTGCAGTCACCTGAAAAGCAAATCTGAAGTGGCTCGTTATAACCTAACCCAATTTTACCGGATATAAACAAATAGGGTTTTATAAATTTTAGTTGTTCATAGTTTAATGATATAAACGAAACGTCGCCTAAAAAATTAAAGTAAACACTTTTAACTTGCCTGTTTATAATCAAGCTGTCACTAAAGCTGTTTGATTTTATTATACTGATAGGTGCTTTCATAGTCTTTTGTGCAACGGCAAATACTTGAAGCAGAAGAAATATCGCAATAAGCAGGTGGCGAATCATTCCGTTTATTTATTGCAGTAAAGCTAATCGGCCAAGCAATTCAATTTTCATCAAATATTTTCGTATGAAGCAAATAATAGGTAGCATTTTATCGTTTAACGATACTTTCATTTAATTTCATCTTCATTTCTGCTTTAACGAAAAACGTCTCACTAACAATTATTTACTTATGCAACAGGCGCAACATGATTTTCTGCAACAACTTTCTTCAAAGCTGCCGCCTGGTCAAAAGCTGGCCGATGCAGTTGGGGCGGTTATAGGTACCAGTAAAAGCGAGGCATATAAAAAAATGACTGGTAAAACATTACTTACACTGCCGCAGGTTCAGGCACTTTGCGATCATTTCAATGTCAACTTCGCTATTCATGGCCAGCATAACAGGAGTAATAGCATTATCAGTTTTGCACCATTTCATACGGGGAAGATTGGTGTTAAGGAGTATGTAAGTAGCCTTGAAAAATTCCTGCAGGACATTGCAGAATCAAATCAACGAAAGCTCACCTGTGCTACCGATGATATACCCCTCTTTCATCTTTTTCAGTATCCTGAGCTTACAGCTTTTAAATTGCATTTCTGGCAAATGCGTGTTATTGATAAAGCACCCTTTAAATTTAAAATGAACGATTGGGGGCCATCGATTTTAAAACCTGCTGCTCACATGCATGAACTGTATTTGCAAATTCCCAGCGTTGAAGTATGGACAAAAACAAGTTTATTAAATACACTTGAGCAGATTCAGTATGCCGCTGAAGCAGGCATCATTACCGACAAAAAAATTGGGCGCTTAATCTGCGCACAACTAAGAGATGCGTTGAGTAATATTGAAGTTTATGCTGTTAATCACAGCAAGCAAGGCAATAAAGAAGTATTGTTTGATTGGTATTTCTATGATATTATTGGTACAATTACCTACCTCGCTGAAATGGATGGAAGGCTGGCCACTTATGTACGGTTTAATACATTCAATACCATACGTGAAGAAAACGGGCCACTGTGTACCGAAGTTAAACATTGGCTACAGAGTCTTATACAGGATGCAACAGGTTTCAGCGGCCAGGGAAGTGTTCACCGTAATAAATACTTAGCCCAGGCTTATGAGCAATGTGATGCAATGGCCAGTTTGTTTTGAAAAATTTCTTGTTATGCTTTTTCTGTCTTTTGTAGAAAGCTTAGCATTGAATTTTACTTTTTATTAAGCATCTTTTCAAGCAACGCCACCTTCTCCCTTTCAGTTTGCAATAAGCGTTCATAAAGCTTTTTATTTTCTTCCAGTACCTCTATCTATTTGTCAATTGGATTAAAAATGGGGTTGTTATTTATAAGTGAAATAGAGGCAACGTTATCATTGTTTGTAATTGTATTTCCAATAATATTATATGCAGCTTCTTCAGTAAAATTTTTAATCGCATCAACTGGCACCTTCAAAGCTTTCGCCACGCCTTCTAAAATCGTAGATTCAATACTTTCCTTCCCCTCAAGTAATGAAATCTTCTTCTGGTTCCAGTCATCACCTAACGCACTGGCAAGTGCTTCCTGCTTTATACCCAGCATTTCACGGAATCGTTTTACGTTTCGGCCTTCGTGTATTGTTTTTTCAGTCATTGTAGTCAGGTTAATGGTTACTGCGCTCTATGCTTTAATCAAAGATAGCTTTCATAAAGATAAAAATACTTCATCGGTTTTTCTGATAACCAAACTAAAATACACAACACAAAGGATAATTTATCCTTTTAAAAAATAGGTTAGAAAACAACAGCACTCTTACTTTAACGGGTATTCTTTTGTACACACCTGCGTTCAATAAATGTAAAACAGTTACACACACATCTATGGCAACCTTCATTTTCAATTCCAACCAGATCAATTTTGGGAATAATTCAAATGGTCAATTTGCCAGGCCTGGCGATACTGGTAATCAGGATCTGGCATTTTATATTGGTTCATGCCTTCAGCGAATACCTCCCAAACAACTTTGCCGTTGCCTCCGGGAAAGTTTTCTCCTCCGCTGGGAAGAACTGCAAAGCTCCACACCGGATTTTTCAGAACTGGTTACTGAATTGACAATTTTATTGGCCCGGCTGGATGCTGAAGAAGACCGGATTGTAAGAAATGGTTCGTTATTTCAGGACTAAGGTTAAAGGCTCCATCCTTCGCTCATCCTTCGCTGCTAAAGGCAGGATACTCCCACTGTACTAGGTGGGTAAAGCGTATTAAAAGCGCTCGGAACGTATAAAAGCGCCGGGTGTATAGTACGTATGTAGCCTGCCTTATCCGATCTTTACCCCTTTTGTATGCGTCCTGATCAGCACCCGTTTCAAACTCCGGTCAATGATCTCGCCCATGCTTTTACAGCGTGCAAAAACAGGGTCATCGTAATGCAGCGCCAGCTCATGGCCAAGCTGCTGAATTTTTTCGGGAGTAGAGATCTGGTCTTTTACCAAAACATCACGCAGGTCTTTTAACCGGTAACGTTCTTCCCGTATGCGCCGTGCAATCACCGCCCGTTCTTCCTGCTGGTATTGTTGTATCACTTCACGGTTCAGGTGTTTTTGTGCCATTTCCACAAACGCATAATTCTCTTTAAAAAACTGGGGGAGGTAAATATTCTTGCTGCCTTCATAGAACTGCTGGTCAAAATCAATAGCACGGATGAAGAATTTATAATCATCAAAATCGGGGGTAATGATGAATACAAAATTGTACGACCTCATATCGCCGAGCAAACGCAGGAAGCAACGTTCATTGAACTTTACAAACTCTTTGGCAATACGTTTTAAATTATATTCCGGCCGTCGTGGTACAAGTTTAATGAATTGATCGCCGGGTATGCCTGCAATATGTTCTTCAACCAATGTGCTGCCATCGCAGAGGTAGTGAATAGGATTAGGCGAAAGCAAGGTCTCCAGCTCCAGTCCATAAACACGTGATGCGTCGGCTGTTTTGATATAGAAATAATCGTACACATCATTATACTTGTTAACGATCTTGATGCGGTAGGGATGTGAGTTGCCGAACGTGCAATAATCAATGCGTTCAATATAGAGATGTCGCAACGCTTTCAGATCGCCGCCTGCTTTTAACTTGGCGTAGATCACTTTTAAATGATCATGCACTCTTGCTACTTCTGATTGTGGGTAGATGACTGTTTCCCACAACGTGTCTTTCCCGAATTTGTCGAGCAGCGGAATTGCTTCTGCATAATATTTCAGATCATCATAAGAAACAGGAAACTTGAGCGATTGGTGATAAAGCCGCAGGTACTGTTGCAGCGGTTCGCTCACAGGGTAGAATATTTTTTTGCGGCTCATCATGATCAGAACAATTCAATACGCTGTAAAGTTAGGGCATATCATTTGAGCAGATGGTAAACCATACCTGCTATTGCCTTCTTGCCAGCACAACCTGGTTTTTAAAACGTTTTACTTTCCCCTGCAGGTTAAATACTTCGGTAAAGATCACATAAGGTCCCATGGGCAGTTGCTGGAATTTATCATTCAAACCATCCCAGCGGAAATTGCCCTGTTGACTGCAAATGGCATTTCGCTGCAATGCCTTTACAGGTCGGCCACCTGCATCAAATACAGTAATATTCATGACATAACCTGTTTCAGCAAAGCGGTAACTGATGGTAAGAAGATCATCAGTGCCATCATTGTCGGGTGAAAATACTTCAGGCGTTACCGTTACATCGCCCTGTACCTGCAAATCCAAACGGAATTGAGAGTTTTGATAAGAAGGTGTGCCATAGCCCACATCTTTTGCAGCACTGTACCAGTTGTCTTTATTTTGTGTGGCAGCATTTGGATCAATACGTTCAAGTGCCACTCCCTCACGGTTGCGGATAAGTGCAAAATGCCATTTTTCATCATAAGCCAATTCATCAACAATCAACCCGCCATTATCGGTTATTACTACATTTCCGCTTGCATCAGGAAAAGAAGGCATGGAGCTGATGTTGAGAAATGCAGAAAGATTCGTTGCAGTGAACTGCCGCTTTACAATTGTTTCATCTGCACTTAGTACGAGATATTCACCGGGAAACATGGCCTGATCTGCGGTTGTTAATGCACGCATATTGGCGATGCTGCCTGCTGTATTGCGGTTGGCAATGAGTAATGTTTTTAAATTGATGATCTTGTTACTGCGGTTATACAGTTCCACATAATCAGTGCCATCAGTTGCGGGGTTGAACAGCAGTTCATTGATGATAACATCGTTTGCGGCCACAGGCGAACTTACACCAACCCTTGCAGTATTAAATGCGCCTATACGGTTGCCAACACAATCGCTAACAATTGAAGCGGTAACAGTATAAACTGTGCCGGCCTGCAATTGATTGTTGAGTGTAAGCTGTACAGTATTGAACAGTGGCGCAATACATATTGCTGTTGCTGCAGCACCAATGCCATTGCTGATGCTGTAGTTTGCAGCGGTTGCGGCTGATAAACTGTCGAGTGGTTCATCAAAGCTTAACAGCAGGGTGCTGTTATCAATGGCATAAGCCCTGGTGATAGCAGGAGGAGTTTGATCTGTATTTGTTCCGTCAACTGAATTTTTTATTCCCGGTGTGCCACCACGTGGGTCAATACTTGCACGCCAGTTACTGCTGCCATTGCATGGATTTTTTACATCTACCATTTCAAGTGTCCATCCGCCATCGCTTTTCACTGCATTATTAAACCACGATACATTGTATTCAACAGCATGAATGATTGCACCGTTGTTGTTGCGGATAAAGATCATTTCACCTGTATTATCCAATGAGGGAAAACTGGTAACGGCAAATGTGCGTCCATACTGCTGCAGGCTTGCAGCTGCCGTTGTGCCGCAAATGATGGCAATGCTGTCTGGCTGCAATAGGAAATTAGGTAAAACACCGCTGATGCCTGATGCATCACCCACACGCCAGTTTTGTAAGTTGATGGCGGTATTGGTTGTGTTTCTTATTTCGATCCATTCAACATTTGGCAACCCGATCTGCGGAGCAGGATCACTCATGATTTCAGTAATAACAACAGAGTACCTGTTTTGTGCGGCCAGCCTGTTTGTATAGCTCATCAGCAAACAAACAATTGTTATAAGCAGTAAGCGAAGGTGCATATCCTTAAAAATAACATTAATCAAACGATTGCGTAAATGAACAGGTGTTTTTTGTAAAAACAATTTGGTGAAACGCTTTGCTGCATTTAATTTTGGCATCCAATGATGATAATGAAACATACAAAACGCACTAAGAAACAGTTTCCTGTGGGAAGGTGATCTTGTACGTTGTGTATAGAACATAATAACAGGCCTTCCCGAAATGGAAGGCCTTATTTTTTGCCCCGTCTGACGCCCCCGTCTGACGGATATAACTAATCAACCATAAAATAAATCTGTCAGACGGGGGCGTCCGGCAGAAACAAAACAAAACACAAAATGAAAGTTGCAGTTGTTGGCGCTACCGGACTGGTAGGTACCAAAATGTTACAGGTATTGGCTGAGCGGAATTTTCCCGTTACCGAATTACTTCCCGTTGCAAGTGAGCGTTCCGTTGGTAAAGACGTTGAATACAAAGGGAAGAAATTTAAAGTGGTAAGCATGA
>JAACZX010000503.1 GCA_009996555.1 Chitinophagaceae bacterium
CAATCAAATGCGGATCAGTAAAGTACTGTTTCCATTTTATTGCTGCTGAATTGCTGGTGTCCTGCGAGTTGGTATAACCCGCAGGAGTAGATTTGTTTTCCTGTTTACTGCTGATGGCTGGTATTTTACAGGCAGCCAGCCATAGCATACAGGCAACAAGTACAACGTAGTTAACTGTTATCTTCTTTGTCATTTTTATTTCTGATTCGTTTGATAATTTTTTGAATCCGTTTGCTCAATGCGGCATCCGAACTGCTCTCAACAAAGTCTTCACTCAACGGATTTTCATCTTCATCCCTGATGAGATATTTGCCTTCAGACAGTTTGCCGAACACGAAGTAAAGACCCGGTACTACAATAACACCGAACACAGTTCCGAATAACATACCGCCCAATGCAGATGCACCAATGGTGTGGTTACCCACAGCACCGGGGCCTGTAGCAATTACCAATGGAATTAAACCGGCAATAAAGGCGAACGATGTCATTAAGATGGGACGGAAACGTGCTTTCGCACCTTCAATGGCTGCTTGTAATACTGTTGCACCCTGGTTGTGTTTCTGTACAGCAAATTCAACGATCAATACCGCATTCTTTCCAAGCAAACCAACAAGCATAATTAAACCAACCTGTGCATACACATCATTGGCGAGCCCCATGCCTTTTAATAACAGGAACGAACCGAAGATGCCCGGAGGGAGTGAAAGCAATACCGCCAACGGTAACAGGAAACTTTCGTATTGTGCTGCAAGAATGAGGTATACGAAGAAGAGTACCACCAGGAATAAATACAACGCTTCATTTCCTCTTCTGGCTTCATCGTACGATAGACCTTCCCATGCAATATCGTAACCACGTGGTAACGTTTTTGCAGCTACTTCCTTAATTACTTTAATGGCATCGCCCGATGAATAGCCTTTTGCAGGTATACCGTTAATGAGCGATGAAATGTATAAGTTGTAACGGGAAATTTCATTTGGCCCTTGTGTCTTTTTTATTTTCATAAAAGCAGAGTAAGGAACCATTTCGCCATGATCGTTTTTAATGAACATGTTCAGAATGTCTGATGGTTGTTTCCTGAATTCAGGACCGGCCTGCGTATATACTTTGTAATAGTTGTTGAAGCGGATAAAACCCTGCTCGTATGTACTGCCCACCATGATGTTGAGGTTTTCCATGGCAGCACCAACAGAAACACCTTTCTGCATCGCCAGCTCATTATCAACTGTAATTTCATATTGCGGATACTTGGCTGAGTAGAATGAGAATAAACCGGTGAGTTCTTTTCTTTTTTTCAATTCTGCTAAGAACTCTGCATTCACCCGATCAAATTCCTGGTAATCCACATCACTTCCTTTGTCGAGTAAACGTAAAGAGAAACCATCAGAAGTACCATAGCCCGGCACAGCAGGCGGTTCGAAGTATTCAATGTTGGCGGGAAGATCTTTCGATTCTTTTTCCAACTCTTCAATTACTTCTTTTACTGATTGTTTACGTTCCGACCAATCTTTCAGATTGATCAAACATGTACCTGCATTCGATCCACGACCTTCGGTAAGAATTTCATAACCGGCCAGTGAAGTAACTGATGAAACACCTTCGATCTTTCTTGCGATCACCTGTAACTTTCTTGATATTTCATTGGTACGTTCCAATGTTGTACCGGGAGGTGTTTGAATGATGGCATAGATCTGTCCCTGGTCTTCACTTGGAATGAAACCTGCAGGCAACACTTTGTTCACTCCCATAATACCAAATGCAAAAGCGATCAGGATTCCAAACGTCACTACTCTGCGGTTGACGATGAAGCCAAGGAATTTTGTATAGCGACCAGTCACACGTTCAAAGGTTCGGTTAAACCAATCGATGAACATGCTGATGGGTGTTCTTCTTTTTGGTTTACCATGCGTGTTCTTTAATAAGATAGCACACAGTACCGGCGTAAGTGTAAGCGCCACAAAACCTGAAATGAAGATCGCACTTGCCATCGTTAATGAAAACTGGCGATAGAGTACACCAACAGGGCCCGTCATAAATGCAACGGGTACAAATACCGAGATCATCACCAATGTAATGGCAATGATGGCACCACTGATCTCGCCAATTACTTTTTTCACCGCTGCATAAGGGGAGAGATGTTCTTCTTCCATCTTCACATGCACCGCTTCCACTACCACAATTGCATCGTCCACCACCACACCAATGGCGAGTACCAATGCAAACAAGGTGATGAGGTTAATGCTTAGTCCAAAGAATTTCATCAATGTAAATGCGCCAACAAGCGATACCGGTACGGCAAGAATGGGAATGAAGGTCGATCGCCAATCGCCAAGAAAAATAAACACCACAATGGCTACCAGAATAAATGCTTCCACCAATGTGTGCAATACTTTTTCAATGGATGCATCCACAAACTTTGATACATCGTAGTTGATCTCGTAATCAATACCCGGAGGAAAATCTTTTTTCATTTCCTGCAGCTTTGCTTTTACTTCATCAATTACTGTACTTGCATTACTGCCCGGGTTTTGTTTTAATACAAGCGATGCAGAAGGATGACCGTCTTTGTTGGAATAAATGTCAACAAACTCACTACCCACTTCCACTTCGGCAATATCTTTCAACTTCAATATTTCTCCATCAGGGTTTGCTTTAATAACAATATCCTGGTATTGCTCCGGTGTATTGTACCAACCTTTGTAGGTAAATACATATTCCTGCGATTGGGCTGTTTTACCGGAGCTGAGACCTACACGACCGGGACGGGCCAGTACACTTTGTTCATCAATCGCTTTCAACACTTCATCGGCTGAAATACTGTAAGCCCTCATGCGCTCAGGATTTAACCATACACGAATAGCGAACGAACGGCTACCAATGGCTTGTGCAAATCCCATCCCTTTTATACGTTGCAGTTCAGGAAGTATGTATGTGTTGGCATAGTTGAAGAGAAATTTTTCGTCAATGTTTTTTTCTTTGCTGTAAAGATTTAAGTACATCAACATACTTGGTTGCAACGGAGAAATAATTACACCTTCACGTTGCACAAGCGGAGGTAAGTTGGTCATTACCTGGTCAACTCTCGATTTTACTCTCACTGCTGCAAGTGTAGGATCAGTACCCGGTTCAAAAATCACTTCAATACTTGCTTCACTTGCACTTGTTGCATCGCTCAAAATATATTGCATGCCCTGCACACCGTTGATGGCACGCTCAAGAATGGTGAGGGTTGATTTTACCAATACATCTGCATTTGATCCGGGAAACTCAATAAAGATGTTTACCCTTGGCGGTGCTATTTCAGGAAACTGTGCTACCGGCGAAGAGTTAATTGCCAACAGCCCCATAAAGACAATTACGACAGACAGGGCAATAGCAAGAACCGGTCTTTTTATAAACTTATTAAACATGTTCTGTTTGTTTTTTGGTTCCTGCCTTACTCGGCGTGTAAATTGTTTAACTCAGCTAATTCTTTTGCAAAAGGAACAAACTCATATTTGATCTTCTCGTTGTTTTTTACCTTACCCAAACCTTCTGCAAGAATTTTATCTTTTGCACTTAAACCCGAACCAACCACATAAATGTGCGGCAGCTCCTGTGCAATGGTGATCTGTTGTGCTTTCAACACATTGTTTTCATCAACGATGTACACATACTTTTTATCAAGCACATCAAATGTTGCTTTTTGCGGAATAAGTACAGCGTTTTTCAATGTTACAGGCATCAGTATGTTGCCTGTTTCGCCGTGGCGAAGGATGCCTTTTGCATTCACGAAGGTTGCCCTGAAAGCAATATTGCCTGTTTCGTTGTTGAAGTCTGCTTCAATGGTTTCAACAACACCGGGCACATCAAACATTTCTTTGTTCGCCATTTGCAGCAATACATTCTGCCCGTTCTTTGTTTTTGCGTTTTTTATGTAATCGAGGTATTCGGCTTCCGGCACATTAAAGTATACCCACATGCGGCTGTTATCAGAAAGGGTAGTGAGTAACTCACCTTCATCGATAAGACTGCCCAGCCGTTTTTGAAAGCGATCCATAATGCCATCAAAAGGAGCACGTATTTCTGTAAAACCTAAATGCGCCTGTGCCAGCGACAGTTCTGCTTTTGCTTTGTTGAGTTTTGCTTTTGCCAGAGCCAGTTCGTTAGGCGATACAACATTGTTATCGGCCAGGCTTTTGGTGTTGTTGTATTCGATTTCGGCAAAATTCATTTCTGCTTTTGCTTTCTCTACTTCAGCCTGGTAAATCAGCGGCATGATCTTGAACAGCAGTTGGCCTTTCTTTACAAACTGTCCTTCGTCAACATATATTTTTTCGAGATAACCTTTTTCCTGCGAGCGTAATTCAATGTGGCTTGATGATTGAACCTGGCCAACATATTCTTTGTAAACGATCGTGTCTTTTTGCAAGGGGCTGGTAACTAAAAATTTGATATCTTCTTTTTTTTCTTCCTCTTTGTGTTTGCAGGATGAAAAAATAAATACGGTTGCCGCAATGGCGGAAATAAAAATCCTCTTCATTTAATCTGGAATTTGTTGAATAATGAACCGGCATTGGTTGGTTATAAACCAAATGCGTAAACAGGGGTATGCTTATATGGTACAAACCATACAAGGCTGAATTGTAAACTTAAATGATCAGGAAAGGTGCGTTTTCCAGGAATGATGAAGAATGAAGAAAGGAATGGTTGAACGATTGTCAACTGTTGATGCAAATTGTAAAAAGCGGCTTTGCAGACCGGATATATAAAACAGATCGTTGAATGAACTGTTATCAACAAGATAGTACTTGTGGGCAGTGCTGTTGCTTGGTTTTCTGCTGCTGCCATCATCTTCCTCCGTAAACTCCATTTCCCATTCCAATGGATCTGGTGCAAGGAACTGGTGAAACGAAATATGAGAACTGGTGAATAAATGCCAGGAAGAGGGCTTGGAATGATGGTTGCTGGTAATGCTGGCGGCATCTGCTTTACAGGCAAAGACGGAGAACTGTTGCAGTGAAAAAGCAAATGCAAACAGAAGAATAAAACAATGTTTAATACCCGCCTTCAGAGCGGTTGTACCGGGGGTGATTTGTTTTATACTATTGCAGATAGCGTGCATTTCAGTGAGCGAAAGTACAACAGATTACAATATGTTTCTGTAGTACAAATTTGCTTTTAATGTTAATGAAGGTTAGTTTTTAAACTAACCTGAACATTTTTATACGGCAAAAAATCAGAAAAATCAACTCTTGAACCTGAACACTACACTGCCGTTCTTTTTATCATCGGCACTTAAAAACACTTTGTAATAGTTCTCTCCGTTTTGCACACGCATAATAGCGGTGTTTGGCGGAATGCGTCCCTGGTTTTCGGCATACATGGTCAATGTATTGTCTCTTCCACGTATGGCATTCAGCTTAAGTGTTATGGGTTTATCGCTCAGCGTTTTTTGTGCAGCCACTACTTCGCCATTGAACAGTACAGTAATAACATCGCCATCTATTTCTGCATTGTCGTAAAGGTTTACAATGATCTCTTCTTCTTCAATGCCGATTGTTTCAAACACTTTACTTTCTCTTTTTTCAAGACCGTTTGGCAATTTGGGTGCAGGAGCGATTACCGGTTTTACTTCTGTTTTTGTTTGTGGTTCATTATTATTTTCCACTTTGCTGATGGATGGGCCAACAGAAACAGGATTTTCCTTTGCAGGCTTTGTTTGCGCTACATCCGTATTTGTTTTTGGCGGGTTTGGTTTTACGGTTGGCTTTTGTGTAGTGTTGTTTGGTTTGGGATTGCCACGCACCACTGTATTGTTTTGCGGTGGTGCTTTGGTGATGATGTTTTTCACCAGTTGCTTTCTGGAAAGTACAGTTGTGCCTGTGCCACAATTTTGTTCCACATACGTTCCTTTCCAGTTGCCTTCCAGTTCTTCGGTATCGCCTTTTTTAAAGTAGGTGAGGGTATGTACCTGGAAACAGTCTTTAAAACCTGGAGGTGTATTTGCTTTTACCCGTTTAACTTCTTTGGCAACAATGGTCTTGCTGCTGGGGTCAAGCGTTCCTTCAATTGCACAAATGGTATAGAAGCGTTTGCCTTCAATAACAAAATAAGTAGTGGATGTTCCTTCCACTTTGCTGCCATTTACTTCCAGTTCAAGAAAATATTCGGTGCGTGAATTACCGGGGTCGCCTTTGGCATCGAAGCTGCCGCTCCATTGTCCACTGTATTTCTGGGCAAAGGTTGTTGCTGAACAAAAAAGGAAAGCAAGTAAAAGAGTCTTTTGCATAATGTAAGTGCTGTTCAAATAGAGCTGCAAATTACAGCTTTGGAAAAAAATGGGTGGCGAAAGGCTTTGTTAATTTTAATTGCTTTACCGTTTCTGTTATTGAGAGTGCTTTGTTTTTTTGTTTCTTGTAAGTGCAGTTACTCCTTTTCCGCAATCTTCTCGTTCGGTTGCAGTTTCCCAAACCCCGTTTAATAAGTCCTTTTTACCGGTATTCGTAAACCAAAGGATGTGTTTTTGAAAGCAAGGACCCAGGAAATCAGCACTGCTTCTTTTATAAGGTTCATATTCAGTTACAATTATTTTTGAGGAAGAGCTGTCTTTTTCCACCTTTGCTTTGCATACACTGTAAAATTCCCGGTTGTTTAATTTGAATTTTGTATAGGTTAAAGCCTCGGTTTTTCCGCCAGTTTCTATAAATTCTATTTCAAATTGATGCTGTTCAGATTCCCCGTTCAATTTGTAGTAGCCGGTCCATCTGCCCTTTATATTTTGGGAAAAGCAAAAAGAAAGAAGAAAAAAAGCAAGCAGGAAAGTGAACGTTTTTTTCATCAGGTTTTTGGTGCAAAGTAAACTCATTCTGTTAACTATGGCAGCCTACTTGAACTTTTGCTGAACATCGGCCGATGCATTACCTTTGTCGACCTAAAAAAATCAAACGAAGTTCATGAAGATCAGTTTTCCCGATGGCGCAGTAAGGGAGTATGAGCAAGGTGCATCAGCCCTGGACATCGCCAAATCAATCAGCGAAGGATTAGCAAGAAAAGTATTGGCCGCAAATGTTAACGGACAGGTGTGGGATCTCACACGCCCCATTAACACGGATTCTACTTTGAAGCTGCTGACGTGGGATGATGCTGAAGGAAAGAACACGTTCTGGCATAGCAGTGCTCACCTGATGGCTGAGGCTGTGGAAACCTTATTCCCCGGTGTGAAATTCTGGGTAGGCCCTGCATTGGATAAAGGTTTCTATTATGATATGGATCTTGGCGACAGGAAGATGAGCGAAGAAGACCTGGCCATATTGGAAAAGAAGATGAACGAACTGGCGAAGAAGAACAATCCTTACCAGCGCAAGGAAATTTCCAAGCAGGATGCTGTTGCTTATTTTTCCGAAAAGGGCGATGAGTATAAGCTTGATCTGTTACAAAACCTGGAAGATGGCGGTATCACCTTTTACACACAAGGCGATTTCACAGATCTCTGTCGTGGCCCGCATATTCCGCATACCGGTTTTATTAAAGCCATC
>JAACZX010000108.1 GCA_009996555.1 Chitinophagaceae bacterium
TCGCCGAACAGTTGCGCCCTTACAAAGCCATCAACGAAAACCTAAACACGGGTCTGCAACTCTCCTTATCTCTTGCCAGCTTCTTAACGTTTAAACTAAACACGGGTTACAATCTCTTCCGCAGCAACGAACGTTCACTGCATCCTGCTGCTTCACTCGATCCGGCTTCTGCTTCCCTGCCCTTCTCCAACTTTGCCAATAACCGCACAGGCGGCTTCATCATCGAACCGCAACTCGAATACGGGCAGCAGGTAAAACAGTTACGTATAACCGCTCTGCTGGGGGCCACAGCCCAGCATACTGCCGCCGAAGCACAATCCGTCAACGGTCTCAACTATACCTCCGATTTATTATTGGCATCCATCGCAGCAGCCCCGCTTGTTATTGGCACCAATACAGAAAACCTGTATCGCTATACTGCCATGTTCACACGCATCACCATGCACCTGAAAAACAAATACCTGCTTAACCTCTCTGCACGTCGTGATGGCTCAAGCCGCTTCGGCCCCGGCAATCGCTTTGGAAACTTTGGCGCCATCGGCCTTGGTTGGATTTTCTCGAAAGAAAAAGCCCTGCAATACCAATCCGTTCTCAGCTTTGGTAAACTGCGCAGCAGCTATGGCATCACAGGCAGCGACCAGGTGGGCGACTACCGCTACCTCGATACCTGGCAAAACTCATCACTCACATATCTCAATGCAAATGGCTTGCAGCCGGCACGCCTCTTCAACCCGCAATACGGTTGGGAGGTCAACAAAAAATTCGAAGCAGCACTCGAATTGGGTTTCTTCAACGATAAACTCTTTTTCTCTGCTGCATGGTTTCAAAACAGGAGTGGAAATCGACTTGTCAACTATTCATTACCCGCTGCCACGGGATTCACTTCTGTTCTCCGTAATTGGGATGCATTGGTACAGAATACGGGTTGGGAATTCCTTTTCACCTCCCAAAACATAGAAACAAAAAACAGCAGTTGGTCAACAACGTTTAACATATCTCTTCCGCAAAACAAACTGGTTTCCTTTCCCGGTCTCGATGCATCACCTTATCGTAACACCTACAGGGTAGGGCAATCACTTGCCGTCATCTATGCTTATCAATACCTCGGTGTCGATCCGGCAACTGGCATCTATACCTACCACGATCTTGATTCCAACGGAACACTCAACACAGCCGACTATCAATTGCTGGGTAAAACAGATCCCGTTTTCTACGGTGGTATAGGCAACACCGTTAGTATCGGTCAGTTCCGCTTTTCCTGCTTCTTCGAATTCCGCAAACAGCTTGGCCGTAACTATCTTGCCACACAGGCGGCTACCATTCCCGGTCGTGGCATGTTCAACCAGCCTGCACTTGTGCTCGACCGTTGGCAAAAGCCCGGTGATATCGCAACCATTCAACGGTACACTACTACCACAAACACACCGGCCTACATTGCTGCAGTTACACAGCTGGCTTCTTCCAATGCCATCTTTTCCGATGCCTCATTTATACGGCTCAAGAACATCGCTTGTTCATGGTCATTACCACAGGCACTTGCTGCAAAGATGAAACTGCAATCGCTCAGCATTCAGCTCGCTGCACAAAACATCTTCACCTTCACCCGCTACAAGGGTGCCGATCCCGAAAACCAGAACTTCTTTGTCCTCCCGCCTTTGCGCACACTCACCGGCGGTATTCAATTCACTTTTTAAAATTTAAACAACATGCACAGTATAAAATACAGCTTGCTTACTTGCTTTTCCTGTCTGCTCTTCGCCTGCGAAAAATTCATCAGCATTCCTGTTCCCGAAACACAGGTACAGGCACAACGCATCTTTGCAGATGAACGTTCGGCCGAAGCGGCACTCACAGGTTTATATGCACAACTTACTTCCACTACATTAAGCTTAACAAACGGGGGGCTTGCAATCTATCCGGCGCTTTCAGCTGATGAACTGGTCAACACAGCAACATCACCTGATCTCGATCCTTTTTATACAAACAGTATTCCGCCAACCAATAGTACAGGCCTCAACACACGCCTCTGGTCGGCTGCTTACAAATACATCTACCATTGCAACAGCATCATCGAACAATTGGAAAAAGCACCCTTGCAGCAGGCATTCAAAAACAGGGCAGGGGCCGAAGCAAAACTCATCAGAAGCCTGCTCTATAGTTTACTGTTACAAATGTTTAATGATGTGCCGCTTGTACGCACAACCGATTATGAAACAAATGCAGTGATGCCACGCACTGCATATTCAAAAGTAGTAGAGCAGGTAATCGCCGATGCCATCGATGCATTCAACAATCTTCCGCTCAACGGCACAAAAGCAAAACCCGTAAAAGCAACAGCTGCTGCCTTGCTGGCACGCTATCACTTGCTGGCAGGCAACAATACAGAAGCAGAAAAAATGGCGGCCTCAGTGATCGATGCAAATACCTATACGTTAGTAACAAATCTCAACAATACTTTCCTCAACACGTCACCCGAAACTATCTGGCACTTACCAAAAGACCAGGGCAATACGTCCGAGGGTACAACCTTTGTTCCTTCATCGGCAACGGTACGTCCGGCTTATGCACTCAGCAACAGTTTGCTCAATGCATTTGAACCAAACGATCAGCGTAAAACAGCATGGACAAAAACCAACATCGTTTCAGGACAGTCATACACGTATCCCAACAAATACAAAGCAAGACTGGCAACACCAGTTACAGAAGCAGATGTTGTCATTCGCCTGGCCGAACTGATCCTCATCCGTGCTGAAGCAAGAACAAAACAAAATAAACTGTTCGAAGCAGAAGCCGATCTCAACAGTATCCGTTTGCGTGCCGGACTAACGGCCATCAATAACCTCAGTAAAGAACAACTGCTCCTGGCCATTGAAAAAGAAAGAAGAACAGAACTCTTTACCGAATGGGGGCATCGTTGGTTCGATCTCAAACGTACAGGCCGCATCCACGAGGTGATGCAGTTGGAAAAACCAACCTGGAAACAAACAGCACAATGGTATCCCATTCCGCAAAACGAATTACTCCGCAACTCATTTCTCACACAAAACCCCGGCTACGAATGAAAAAAATTAGTTTACAGCTCGCATTACTTATAAGTACTGCAGCCAGCTTTGCACAGGCCATAAAGATTGGCGAAAAATGCCCCGACATCTTGCTGAAGAATATCTACAACTATCCCAAAAAAGAAATGAAGCTATCGGGCTTTAAGGCCGATCTCATGATAATTGATTTTTGGAGCTATCACTGCGTTATATGTTTGCGGGCTCTTCCGGAAATAGATAGTATCCAGAAAAAATTTGCAGGCAAACTGCAGTTCATTGCAGTCAATATTGAAAGCGAAAAGTCAACCAAAGAATTCTTTGCAAAACGCAAAGCCATACGCATGCCGGTCATACCTTTTATTTCAGGCGATACGGTGTTGTCAAAACTTTTTCCCCGTGAATTTGTACCCTGGCATGTGTGGCTCGATAAAGACCTGGTTGTGCGCAACATTACCTTTGGTCATAATGCAACAGAAGAAAACATCGCTGCTTTTCTTAGTGGCAAAGCACCTTCTCTATATCAGTTGGCAGAATTACCCAATAAAAAAGACTCATTACGGAGCCTCAGTGATTTTTTTTACTACTCATCTATAACAGAATCGGTGCCGGGTGCGGAAAAGCGAAATGACAATGGCATTATAAAAGATAATAGAGTGTTTATAACAGAAGAAGGTGCAAAGATCATTCGTTTGGCACAGGTTGCTGTAACGGGTATATACAATATAAATTTCAAACCGGTCGATACGGTTATTCTGGAAGTCAGCTATCCTGAAAAATTCAAACGTCCTGCAGGTACTGCAGATATTACAGCCTGGGATCAGCAAAACAGGTATAATTATTATTTGATGTTACCACAACAAAACAAACACAAAGTATACCAATACATGTTAACTGATATTGAACGCTTCTTCAACATTAAAATCACCATGGAGAAAAGATTGGTGAATCATTACGTATTGAAACGTCTCGATACCATTGATCGCATCAAAACAAAAGGGGGAGCGAAGGTAGATTCATTGATGATAAGCACAGCCAGAAATCCCATTGATGCAAAGAATCGCTTCATGATAAATTGTTCTTTCGCTGCATTTAGTCGAAGGTGGCAGGCGTGGGTTGAAGGAATGTTGAAGCAACCCTTTGTAGATGAAACAGGTTACCAGGGTAATATTGATGTAACAATAGATGGCGCACTAATCGATCAATGTACATACGATGGATTTAGAAAAGCACTCAACAGGCTCGGTTTTGATTTGGTTTATACCACACGGGAAAAAAGCGTGCTGGTAATTCGTGACAATTGAAAAAGGAGCGGTTCTCCGCTCCTTTCTTTTGTTGCTTACTCCGTTCGTTTGATCTGGTCCAGCCCGGCTGGTGGATTCATTTCGTTGGCACGGTTGTTTTCTTCAAAAGCTCGTACGCAATCCACATCATCGGTATTCTGACAATCGGTAGGAACTGACTCCTTTGCAATCGGAATACTGCTGTTAGGGTTGAGCAATGCACCTAACTGATCTGTACTTGCATGGTACTCATACCAAAAATAAGTACCACTGCTGGCGATGGGTTTTGTTGGCTTGTTAAATGCAAACAAAACAATGGCAAGCAGCATAGATAAGAAACCGGTTAAATACTGTTTCATAATAAACTGTTTTAGTAAATAATAATGCCTACTCGTTTCCAGGTTTTCGGCTTCGCCTGCTCACTACTACTACCGTTGCGCACCGGTGCTGTAAGAAAGTATGTTTAGACATAACTGGTTTTACGGAATGAGTACAAACCGGCAATATTCAGTACAATAAAAAAAAGATTAAACCATACATGCTGTTGCCAGCTCATCTTGCTAAGCACACCTCCGCAACTGCACGGCAGGTCAGCAACAAACAATAACATCAGGAGAAGGTAAACCGTAAACACGCTTAACAAAACCAGCGAAATCTGCAAACCATAATATTGGGTGCGGGGAAAAAACAGGAGCAGCGCAACCAACAGTTCTGTTAAGGGGACGATATAACTGAGGCTGGCTGCTCCATAACGTAGAAACACCACTTTATGTAAACTGTAAAGAAAAACGTCATGCTGAAACAACTTGCTGATACCTGTATAAAAGAACAGCGCAAGTAATAGAAAGCAGGAAACACGTATTGTAAAAGAAGGGTTCATAGTTCATAAATTGATCAATGAAAAATGTCCCCTTGTTTACAGTATAAAATTCCAACAGAAAAAAATAAAATGCAAATAAAACAGGTTTCAAAAAGAATAGAAATGGTTTCAAAAAACACAAAAGGTTTATAAAAGAACAAAATAGTTTCAAAAAAGCAGTAGTGGTGATCATTCGTGTTCATTCATGCAATTCGTAGTCACTATGATCTGTGTTTATTTGAGTCAATCTGTGGCCATCAGCGCTTATACATTGCCGTATTGTGCACGGTAAGCACCCGCCGTGCGTCTGTATTGTTTTTTAAACAGCATCATAAAATGTTTTTCGGATGTAAACCCGCAGCTGCGTGCAATGACCGTAATCTTGTCATCTGTTTGTTTTAACAGGATGGCGGCCCGTTGCAAACGTTTTCTCAATACATATTGATGAATGCTGGTACCATAGGCCGCTTTAAACTGTTGCATCAGTTTGGTTTTGCTTACATGCAATTGCCTGGTCAGCTGCTCAAGCGAATGATCCCGGGAGGGATCTTGATCGATCAGTGTTTTGATCTGTGCAGGTAATTTTTCTTTCATATGCAGTTCGTTCATGGTGAATGAATACATGCTGTAGCATGGGCTGTAAACAGCGCAACATGAATCTCCCCGGTTAATGAAAGAATTAAACATAAGCCTGCGCACGTCCTTTGTATAATTCTTACACGGTAAAATTCTGTATTCAAATCGCAGCATGCAAATAAAAATGGTTCGTAAAAAGAGAAAAGAAGTGCACTTTTGTCAGCACTATGCAATCTCGTTGCCATCATCAACATCCTCCAAAGCGTCAAATCAGCAAATCATCCGCATTCATCCTTTGCCAATAACATTCGTGTACTTCCTGTATTTCGTTGGTTGCTTCACTCAAATTCAACACTTATTCCAACATAAAAAAATCAATTATGTGAAACTGCCTTTAGCCGATGTGAAACCCGCTTTTCGCTATGTGAAACCATTTTTACAACCCCTATTTTGCGAACAAAAAAAACTGTTTAATGCATCTCTGCAAATCAATCACTACTGCAAACAGGATTATTTCTTTTGATAAAAGGATTTTCTGAACTGAAAAGTTGTGCATTTCGTTTTTGCAGGTCCATCCTGCTTACACGACAATAAAAGTCAGGTTCCCCTGCTTTAAAAGCTGTATTTATACACCAGGAGAGCTTTTACAAAATGTGCAGCAATTTTTATTTCGTTCCACGAAGAATGTATACACTCGGGCTGATCAATAGACTTCCTTCAAGTATGTTTACTTGATCAACTGTATGATTGCTGATTTTATTTTTTCTTACTTTTTGGTTTCTGCCCGCCCTTCGAAACGTCGAAGGAGGGTTATCTTTCGTGTTTTTTCGTGCAATTAGTGGTTCTTCTATCTGTTTTCATTTGCCTCAATCTGTGGCTCCTATCCTTCATACTCCCCTCCGTAGCTTCAGCGCAGCTGGAAATTCCTGGCCCTTTTTCATTCAATCCATACTACTCCACATATCTTTTGCATATGGCCGCTTACCTGTTTGCTTACATCTTGTACACATATTTACCGTCGCTGCCTATCTTTATTTACAAATTCATTTAATTGCAGTATTCCAACAAGTCAGCTCACGCAAAAGTCCTGGTAATCGACGATGAAGAAAAAATAAGAACTCTTCTTTCGAAGATAATCAGTCTGGAAGGATTTGAAGTTACACAGGCTTCTGATGTAAAAACTGGCTTCAAAAGCCTTGCCGGCAAGGATACGGATGTAATTATCTGTGATGTGAAACTGCCCGACGGCAGTGGGGTTGAATTGGTAAAAATGTTCAAAGAAAAATACCCCGCTGTTGAAATTATTTTATTAACGGCCTACGGAAATATTCCCGACGGAGTGACTGCCATTAAGAACGGAGCCTTCGATTATCTTACAAAAGGCGATGATAACAACCGCATCATTCCCCTTTTATACAAAGCAGCAGAAAAAGCAACGCTTAACAAACGGTTACAGCATCTGGAGCAGCAGTTAGGAAAAAAATATTCTTTCAACAGTATACTGGGGCAATCAAAACAAATAAAGGCAGCCATTGATGCAGCAACAAAAGTAGCGGCAACCGATGCTACTGTTTTACTCAATGGCGAAACGGGAACAGGGAAAGAAGTATTTGCGCAAGCTATTCATGCCAACAGCAGCAGGAATAAGCAAACTTTTATTGCAGTGAACTGTGCGGCTTTCAGCAAAGAGTTACTGGAAAACGAATTGTTTGGTCATAAAGCAGGGGCTTTCACCGGTGCCTT
>JAACZX010000504.1 GCA_009996555.1 Chitinophagaceae bacterium
CTGTTGCAATGGCATTGGGATTTTCCATTACATCCATCAGCGTATTTTCCTCTCCATCGCTTAACGGAGAATCCATGCTTACGTGGCGTGATGAAATACCAAGTGTAGAAGAAACTTCATCAATCTCCAGTTCAAGCATTTCTGCCAGTTCTTCAGCCGATGGCTCACGTTCAAACTCCTGTTCAAGTTGTGAAAATGCTTTATTGATACGGTTGGTCAAACCTACTTTATTCAGCGGCAGGCGAACGATCCTTGATTGTTCGGCCAATGCCTGCAGAATGCTTTGCCTGATCCACCAAACAGCATAGGAAATGAATTTAAAGCCACGTGTTTCATCGAAACGCTGTGCAGCTTTAATTAGTCCTAAATTTCCTTCGTTAATAAGATCGGGGAGAGAGAGACCTTGGTTTTGATATTGTTTGGCTACTGATACAACAAAACGAAGATTGGCTTTTGTTAAACGGTCAAGAGCCCGTTGATCTCCCTGTTTTATTCTTTCAGCAAGTTTTACTTCCTCTTCCGGAGTAATAAGTTCCACTTTACCGATTTCCTGCAGATACTTTTCAAGACTCTGCGATTCACGGTTGGTGATGGATTTTGTGATTTTGAGTTGGCGCATGCTCATAAGCTTTGGTTTTAGGTTATACAAGATGTTGTTTCATAGTTCCGGACCATCGAACCCGGTAGCGTAATTAAATCACAAATAAAAACCTTTACGTTACCTGAGTGTTAGGTCTTAAAACTTCATTCTAATTTAGCCTGTTTTAATAAATCGGCCAAAAAAAAGCCCCGTCTGGCTTGAATTTGCGGGGATTTCCTCCTTTTTGTGCAGGAAATACTGCAGAAAGCCTAAACAAAAGCAAGTAATAAAATTTTGAATGCTGCATTATTTTTTTATTATTGCACCAAATCGCTTTGCGAACGAACAATGAGTAAGAAAGTTTTATACACGCTGGAGTTTCCAGTACGGTGCTCGCCAGCCATATTATATGAATTTTTAGCTACGCCTTCAGGACTGCAGGAATGGTTTGCCGATAAAGTGGATGAACGTGATGGTATTTTTTCCTTTAACTGGAATGGCTCTGATGAAAAAGCTGAACTGCTGGAAAGTGAGTTAGATAAGTATGTAAGATACCGCTGGACACATTCGCCCAAGGACGAATACTTTGAATTCAGAATTGAACGCACTGAAATCTCGAACCAAACAATTTTATTGGTGAAGGATTTTGCTGAAAAGAAAGAGATCAAAGATCAAAGTCAATTGTGGGAATACCAGGTGAAAGATCTGTTTCACCGTATTGGCAGTTAGCATTACTGCAGCAACCGTAACAACAGCTGAAACAAACGTAAAAGTTTTGTTTCAGCGCTATCCCAATCTTCAAGCTTACACTTAAAAGCAAGCTTCAGTATTTTTTTGTCTGCAAGCTGTTGCTGCATATCAGCAACAGGTATCATATTATTTTCACGAAAGTGATGTTGCCATTCTTCGTCACTTACATTTATCCAGGCATCTTCCTGTAACAGCAACGTCCAATTCTGCTTAATAACCGGTGCATATTGCTGAAGGTATTTTCCCTTTAACTGTAATGTGATGCTGAAAAAATTTCCCCACCAGAAAAACGTACGGATAGCAAGCGTATCTTCTTTACCAAAACAACGTGGGTAATCAAGCATCACATACGGAAGCCCTTCATAGTTTTCGCCTTTTGAAATTTTAGCAGCAGCCAGCAATGTTTCCGGTGGCAGTTTTGCAACAGCCTGCTCATTTTTATACTGTTCGCTAAGCTGACCAAACAACAGGTACAACTTATGAATGATGCCGTTCTTTGTTAAAATCCAGTTTGCATCGGTTACTAATTGCTGCTCAAAAGCTGAAAGACTTACATTTGCTGATTCCTGCATAAAAAGAAGATCAGTGTTTAAAAAGTTAGACAAACTTATTATAAAAGCGTTTATCGGGCCTTTCCTGGCAACCTTCTTTATTGCGTTGTTTATTCTTGTAGTTCAGTTCTTTTGGTTATACATCGATGATTTTGTTGGAAAAGGTATTGATACGTTTACACTCATCCAGTTTATTGGTTACGTAAGTACCACGCTTGTGCCGCTTGCATTACCGTTGGGCATCCTTCTTTCATCGATCATGACCTTTGGTAACCTTGGCGAGTCGTTTGAACTTGTGGCAATTAAAAGTGCCGGTATTCCGCTGGTGCGTTTTATGCGCCCCGTATTGATCGTATCAGCATTTCTCGGACTTGTTGCCTTTGCATTTGCCAACTACGTTATTCCTGTGGCAGAATTAAAGATGCGTACGTTGCTGTATGACATTCGTGTGGCCAAACCTGCATTTGATATTAAAGAAGGAGTGTTTTACCGCAAGCTCGATGGCTATACCATCAAGATAGGCCGCAAGGAAAAGGATTCCATTATTCACAACGTGGTTATTTACGAGCACAATTATTCACTGCAGGATAATATTATTCTTGCTGAAAAAGGTGTGATGACCATTTCGCCTGATCAGCGGTTTCTTTCCTTTAACCTGATGAATGGATGGCGCTACCAGGAAAAAGGAAATGCAGGTACTACTGAAACAGAATACTACCGCTTAGGTTTTAAAGAATACGAAAAGGTATTTGACCTCAGCTCATTCAAGCTGAACAAAACTGCTGACTCAACGTTTAAGACCTATTACAAAATGCTTAGCCTGCAACAGCTGAACACCGTTGTTGATTCATTAACAACTTTATCAAACAACCAGCGCTTAAAGGCACGCAGGGAAATACGCAACATGCTGCCATTACAATCTGTTCCGGATAGTGTTTGGAAAAATAATAAGGCCGTGCCATCAAAAGCAAAAAACATCCGGCAAATGATTCCCGATTCAATCCTCCGTAATGTTTATTCTACTGCTGTATCACGTGTGGCAAGCGCAAAAAGTTCTGTTGAATTTTTGTCGTACGATTATATTGAACAGCAGAAACAGATCAGGTTGCACAAAATTGAACGCCACCGCAAATTCACCTTATCCTTTGCATGCATTGTATTGTTCCTCATTGGTGCACCGTTAGGCTCCATCATCAGAAAAGGTGGATTGGGTCTGCCACTCGTTATCTCCGTTTTCTTCTTTATTGTTTTTCATATTGTAAACACTACCGGCGAAAAATTAGTAAAGGAAGACACCATGCAACCCACAGCCGGTATGTGGATGTCTACAGTTGTACTGATCCCTATTGGCTTGTTCCTTACCTGGAAAGCCATGAAGGATTCTAACCTTTTCAATGCAGAGTTCTACTACCGCACCTTGCGCCGCATCGGGCTCAGCCGTTGGTTAAAGGAAAAACAATGATCTGAGCAACTGGATCATGTTGTAACTTCAATGTTTAAAACTTACAATTATGTCAAATCATATTTCACGCCGCCGTTTTATTGATCAGTCAGCAAAAACAACTGTGGCTGTAGCTGCAGCAAGTATGGTAAGTGTTGATCTGTTAGCTGGTTGTACTCCTGCAAAAGTGATAAGTGGCAGCAGAGCGTTCGTGGGTTTTGAACAAACACCTCTACCCTACGCTTACAAAGATCTTGAACCCGTGATTGATGCCATGACCATGGAAATTCATTACAGCAAACATGCAGCTGCTTATGCTGCCAATTTGCGTGATGCTGCAAAAGCTGAAAACATTGATCAATCAAAACCATTGGAAAATATATTCAGCAACATTTCTGCTTACTCAGCAAAAGTGCGTAACAATGGTGGCGGGCATTACAATCATGAATTATTCTGGCGTTGTATGAAACCAAATGGCGGCGGACAACCAACAGGTAAATTGCTTTCTTCCATTCAGCAATCGTTCAACAGTTTTGAAGCATTTCAAACACAGTTTACCGATGCCGGCAAAAACCGTTTCGGCAGCGGTTGGGCATGGTTGTATGTTGACGGTAACAAGCAATTGAAGATCGGTTCAACTCCCAACCAGGATAATCCGTTAATGAATGTGAGTGATATTAAAGGAACACCATTGCTCGGTTTAGATGTGTGGGAACATGCTTATTATCTCAAGTACCAAAACAAACGCCCCGATTATATTGCAGCCTGGTGGAAAGTAGTGAACTGGGATTTTGTTCAACAACGTTTTGAAGCGATCTGAATCGTTCTGAAATCATTTAGGCAAGGCACTGCAATGCAGTGCTTTTTTATTTTTACTCATTACCGGTTTGCAGTATTGCATTTGCTTTGGCAGAACAGTATCTTTCTGTAAACAAACTGCACCATGAGCACTATCACCATTGCTACATTCAACTGCGAAAACCTTTTCCGGAGGTATCGCTTCAATAAAAATCTCAGCAAAGAACAGGTAGAGAAAAAAATCACCGACGGGTTTATCATTGATAAAACCGTTTTAAGTACAGTTAATGAAACTGAACGTAAACTAACTGCTGATGCCATTAAAGCAACCAAAGCAGATATTGTTTGTTTGCAGGAAGTAGAAAATCTTGACACGTTGAAAAACTTTGTCTCGGAATACCTTTCATCGGCAGGTTATAAATACAGGATACTGATCGACGCAAATGATCCAAGATTAATTGATGTAGCCATCATCAGCAAAATTCCCTTCGAAGGACTTAAAACGCATCAATACATTAAAAGCGGCAGCACCGCTGTATTTTCAAGAGATTGTCTTGAAGTTGATTTTTTAATAGCAGGCAAACCACTGACCATTTTCGTCAATCATTTTAAATCGATGTTCGACAAAGGCAATCTTACACCTGCACAAAAACGGGCAAAAACAGCAGCACGCAGAGAACTGCAATCGCAAACAGTGCTTGACATCATCAAAAAGAAATACAAGAATAATCCTGAAAAAGAAAACTGGGTCGTGGTAGGCGACCTGAACGATTATCCCGACGATAAAAGCAGTTTAAAAAAACTCCTCAACAGCAAATGGATGGAAAATATTGTGCAAACAAGAATTGCAGACCCTGCCGAACAATGGACACATTACTGGGATACAACTTCAGTTCCGATAGATGAACGCTACAAGCAAATCGATTATATTTTTCTTTCGAAGAAATTAGCTGCAAACAATCCTGCTTCCATCCCCGCAATTATCCGTAAAGGCATTATAACCAAAGCAACCAAATACACAGGCAGTCGTTTTACCGATGTAACAGATAAGCAAGGAGCAAGTGATCATTGCCCTGTGGCTGTAACAATAAAATTGTGATGGGAGTTGCTGAAATAGTCACGGCCCCTGCAGAAAACATCTTCACAATAGCAAGCGGGAAGTAGCATCTGCAGAGGCCGTTATGGATGCAATATTAACGAGGGAAAAGATACAATGTTGCAGAAGTTATAAACATATTTTTTGTCTTCACATTTCTTTAACGAAGCCCTTCCTCCTCCAACCCAAAAGGGCAAACAGCAATGCAGGCCCTGGCTTTTTAACTGTTCAGCAAAAGTTGGCAACCTTGGTGGTAACCCCTACATTCGTACTCCTATTTTAAAAGCATTAAACTATTGTATTATGCAGGCATGGAAAGATTACCAGGAACAAAACAAGGATCGTTTTTTAAATGAGCTGCTCGAACTGTTACGCATCCCATCCATCAGCGCCAAAAGCGAAAATAAAGCCGATATGGTGGCGTGTGCCGAAGCTGTGAAACAACGCTTGCTTGAAGCAGGTGCCGATACGGTTACCATTTATCCTACTGCCGGTCACCCGATCGTGTACGGCGAAAAAATCATTGATGCATCAAAGCCAACGGTGCTGGTGTATGGACATTATGATGTGCAGCCCGTTGATCCGCTAAACCTCTGGCACAGCGATCCGTTTGACCCGACAATCAAAGACGGAAAAATATTTGCACGTGGCGCTTGTGATGATAAAGGACAGTTTTACATGCACGTGAAAGCATTGGAAACGATGGTGAAAACAAATTCACTTACAACAAATATTAAATTCTGTATTGAAGGTGAAGAAGAAGTGGGCAGCCCCAACCTCGGTACGTTTGTAAAAGAAAATAAAGAATTACTGAAAGCTGATGTGGTGCTGATCAGTGATACAGCCATGATCAGCATGGAAAACCCCAGCATTGATATTGGTGTGCGTGGACTGAGTTATATTGAAGTGGAAGTAACAGGGCCTAACCGTGACTTGCACAGTGGTGTGTATGGTGGTGCTGTTGCAAACCCTATTACCATGCTGGCAAAAATGATTGCCAGTTGTCATGATGAAAATAATCACATCACTATTCCCGGTTTTTATGATGATGTGGTGGAAGCAACGCCTGAAGAACGCAAACTGATGGCCGCTGCTCCTTACGATGAAAAAGAATACAGTGCCGATCTTGGTGTAGATAAACTCTGGGGCGAAAAAGGATTTACCACCAATGAACGTACAGGTATCCGTCCAACATTGGAGCTGAATGGTATTTGGGGTGGTTACACCGGCGAAGGTGCAAAAACAGTATTGCCGTCAAAAGCATTTGCAAAAATTTCTGCACGTTTGGTGCCCAACCAATCAAGCGAAGTGATTACTGAAAAGTTATTGAACTACTTTAAAAGTATTGCTCCTGCTGGTGTTACCATTAATGCATTTGAACATCATGGTGGTGAACCGTACATGACACCTGTTGACAGCAAAGCGTACAAAGCAGCTGCTGCAGCTATTAAAGACACTTTTGGTAAAGAAGCTATTCCGGTGCGTGGTGGCGGCAGTATTCCTATTTGTGCGTTGTTTGAAAAAGAACTGGGCATTAAGATCGTATTCATGGGTTTTGGTTTAGACAGCGACAACCTGCACAGCCCGAACGAGAAGTACGACATTTTTAATTTCTATAAAGGCATTGAAACCATTCCTTACTTCCATAAGCATTTTGCGGAAGCATAATTTTTTGCCACGAAGACACGAAGGCGCAAAGAAAATTTCTTTGCGCCTTTTTTTTGTACTCTTCATTGCCGTAGTGAAAGAGAGTTGTTCGTTGGTTGGGCAGGCGAACAACAACAACGAATTATATTATTGTTTCACAACAGGCATGTGCACAGCTTTTATTTTTTCCTGCAGCAGTTTTGTTTTATTAGCCTTGATAAAAAATGTTGGATCGGCTTGAGTTACTTTCGTTTTCAATTCCGGGTTTTTTTCCAGGAAACCGGCTACAGCAACAATCGAATCTTTTTCTGCACTGTTAATGTCAATTGCTTTACGGATAAGAATTTCGTGCAGCTCATCGTTGAAGCTTACGTTGTATGCAGCAATATCCGGATGTGGGATTTCACGGTTTAAGCTGATGACCTGGTAACCTGTTACCGGGTTGTACACACAGATCCATTTCGGCGGATTGGCTTTGCCCTGTGCAGCAATGCTGCGTTTGATGAGTTCAAAACTGCCGTCAGGATTTTTGGAAGTAGTGCCATCATCAAAAAAGAAACGGGTTCCTTCTTTTTCTCCAGGCAAAACAATGCCTTTGATCTTCCAGTCAATCAC
>JAACZX010000505.1 GCA_009996555.1 Chitinophagaceae bacterium
ACAACCAAGATCCATAGTGTGGCGGGTAAGCTTCCCGAAAATGCCACGCTCATTTCAAAGCGGCCGTTCCGTTCGCCTCACCATACAATTTCTGATGTTGCACTTGTAGGAGGAGGTGGCAATCCGCAGCCTGGTGAAATTTCACTGGCGCATAACGGCGTATTGTTTCTGGATGAATTACCTGAATTTAAACGAACGGTGCTGGAAGTTATGCGCCAACCAATGGAAGAAAGAAGAGTAACGATCTCAAGGGCAAAAGTGGCGCTTGATTTTCCTGCATCGTTCATGCTTATTTCTTCGATGAACCCCTGCCCCTGTGGTTTTTACAATCATCCTGAAAAAGAATGTACCTGTCCGCCCGGTGCTGTACAGAAATATTTAAATAAAATATCCGGTCCATTGTTAGACCGTATCGATCTGCATGTAGAAGTTACGCCTGTACCTTTCAGCGAACTGTCGAAGAATGAAAACAGTGAAACAAGTGCGGTTATACGTGAGCGTGTAATTGCAGCAAGGGAAATTCAAATGGAGCGTTACAAAAATGTGGAAGGTATTTATGCCAATGCTCAAATGAGCAGCAAACAACTGAAAGAAATATGTGTGATATCGCAAGCCGGGCAAACTCTGTTGAAAGCTGCCATGGATAAACTAAACCTGAGTGCAAGAGCTTACGACAGGATATTAAAAGTTAGTCGTACCATTGCCGATCTTGCACAAAGCGATGATATAAAAATTGAACACCTGGCTGAGGCAATACAATACCGAAGCCTTGACCGGGAAGGATGGGCAGGGTGAGAAATAAATAACTATGCTGGATTTTTATCTTTTAATTCCATGTTACAATAATCTTGAAGGTCTCATTGTATCGTTACGCTCAGTAGAATATCATAAAGAAAAATATGCTGTGCTGCTGGTAGATGATGGCAGCCAGGTACCCATCACTCTTTCTCTGTTGCCAAAAGATCTGCAGCAAAAACATACAATTGAGATTATAACCCTTCCTGAAAACAAAGGTATTACCGAGGCATTGAATACAGGCCTGCGAATAATTCTGGAGCGAAACAATGCACTTTACACTGCCCGCTTGGATTGCGGTGACGTCTGCATGCCTGATCGTTTTTACAAGCAGATTAACTTTTTAAGTGTAAACACTCATGTATCACTACTTGGTTCTATTTGTTTATTTGCTGATGCAAAAAGAAAAACAACCTATGTTTACCATTCTGCAGAAAAGCATAGTGCCATTTGTAAACAAATGCATTTAAAATGCAGCTTTATTCATCCCACGGTTGTTTTCCGGAATGAAAGTATTAAAGACACTGAGTTATACCCCGATAATTTCCCTTATGCAGAAGACTATGCTTTCTTTTTTGAGCTGACAAAAAAAAATCAAACACATATTTTGCAGGAAATACTGCTGCATACGCAGATAAATACGAAAGGAATCAGTGTAAAAAAACGAAAGCAGCAGATAAAATCAAAAATCAATGTTATAAAACACTATGGTGATAACAAACAGTTGATTTTTTTTGGTATTTTCAAACAATATATCTCACTTTTGCTGCCTTATAAATTCATTCTTTTCGTCAAGAATGTAATATCCCATCCACATTAAAATCAAAAAAGAACATTAAAATTCATAACTGTGTTCTTTAAGCTATAACTGTGCAATCATTTAGCAATGTACAAGGTACCTTTGCAACGATTTGTTGGAATCAGGTGTCAGCATAGTTTAGTGTCAACTAAAACTGAGAAAAATACTAATATCTGTAATGAGAATAGTTCATGTAGTAGAACCATTTGCCTCCGGGGTAGTAACCTTTGTAAAATCGCTGGTAGAACATTTACCGGGCGATTATCATATTGTTGTACATGGTGAGCGGCCTGAAGTAATGGAAAAAGCACAGGTGAAAAAACTGTTCCCCCCACATCAGGTAAAGTTTATCCATTGGAAATCAGCTCAAAGAGGACTGCATCTCACGAAAGATCTTAAAGCATTATTTGAACTCTATTCAATATTGAAACGTTTTCGTGATGTTGATGCAATACATCTTCATTCTTCAAAAAGCGGGTTCATAGGCAGACTGGCATGCAGAATGCTCAAAATAAAAAATGTTATTTATACACCTAATGGTGCGCCATTTCTGGCAAAAGACAGCCGCTTTAAACGTTCGCTTTACAAACAACTTGAATTGCTTGGTCATTCATTTGGCGGCAAAGTAGTGTGCGTATCAGCATCAGAAGCAGAAGCATACAAACAGCTCGGCATCGATGCCAGTTATATCAACAATGGCACAAATGCATCGCAAATGCGGGCTGTAAGCCAGGAGTTGATAACAACAAACAAGTTCGTCATTGCATTTACCGGGCGCATATTAGCCCAAAAGAACCCACGAAAGTTCAATGAAATTGCAAGTCAGTTCAAAGCATATCCACATGTGGAATTTGTGTGGATTGGAGATGGTGCCGAAAGAAATGCATTAACATCCCCCAACATTCGTATAACCGGGTGGCTTACTGAAGATGAAGTAAAAGAAGAATTGGGAAAAGCTTCCCTCTATCTTTCTACTGCAGATTACGAAGGTCTTTCTTTTGGCGTGCTGGATGCAATGGCAATGGGAAAGCCATTGATCCTTTCAAACTGTACAGGAAACAAAGACATTATACACTATGGTGTAAATGGTGACCTCTACGATTCTGTTACACAAGCCTGCACGCAAATACTTTACTATATCAATAATCCTTCAATGCTTGAAGCAATGGGTACATACTCAAAAGATTTGTGCACCACAGAATTTAATGCAGCCAGCAGTGCAGGAAATTATCGAATTGCTTACGCCTATTAATTACACGATAACACTAATCAACAATGGAAGCACAGGGAAACACACAATTACAAGACACGGGCAAACTAGTTGCCTTAGCAGGCAAGCTGAAAGATCTTCCTTTAGAAGATGTGCTTCGGCAGGTTTATACGCAACTGCTTGCAGAAAATGAGTACAAGCGTGATCGTATTGAAGAACTGATCGAACGATTGAAAAAGCTGGAACAACAGGTACAGCTTGAGCAAAAGGAAAAAGCAGAACTGGCCCATTCCTTAAAAGCCGAAGAACGTAAACAGGATGGTACCAAACAACTTGTAAATAAACTGCTGGAAGATATACGCCGTTACCAGAATGATATTGAGTGGTATAAGCGGACGTATGAAAAGAGAAGTTTCTTAGGGGTTTTAAGAGAAAAATTTCGAGGGAAAATGAAATAGGGAATTATAGAAATACATACACAAAATTTCGACCTAATAACTAAAACTAAAATGGAATTTACAGTTGAAAAAACGGAGATCAGAGACTTACTTATTATTACTCCCGAAATATTTAAAGATGATAGAGGGTTCTTTACTGAAAGTTACAGAAAGGACAAGTTTACCGAATTTGGGCTTGACTTTGAATTTGTGCAGGACAATCACTCTCGTTCTTCCAAAGGAGTTGTACGAGGCTTGCATTTTCAATGGGAGCCGCCAATGGGCAAACTCATGAGAGTTACACAAGGTGCGGCTTTCCTTGTTGCTGTTGACATTAGAATAGGCTCTCCTACTTTGGGAAAATGGATTGGAGTCGAAGCTTCTGTTGATAACCGAAAGCAGGTTTATGCACCTGCTGGCTTTGCCAGGGGCTTCTGTGTTATGAGTGATTTTGCAGAAATACAATACAAGTGCACTGGTACATATACTACTAATAAAGCGGAATCAGGTGTTTTGTGGAATGATCCTGCCATAGGAATTAACTGGCCGGTAACTGACCCTATACTATCAAAGAAAGATGAAGTAGCACAAACACTTGCAGACTGGTTACAAAAACCAGACTCAAAAAATTTCACTTACTAATTATTCTTTAAACATAAAACATGAAGATTCTCATTGCCGGCGGTGCCGGCTATATAGGAAGTGCCCTAATCCCTAAGCTTTTAGAAAGAGGATACGATATTGACGTTATTGACTTGTTATGGTTTGGCAATCAGCTTCCGCCTGAAGTGAAAGTTATTCAAAAAGATATTTTTGAGTTGCATGAAGATGAATTAAAAGAATATGAGCAGGTGATGTTTTTGGCTGGCCTTTCTAATGATCCAATGGCCGAATTTTCTCCTGCAAAAAATTTCATATTTAATGCTGCGTCTCCTTCATACCTGGCTTACATTGCAAAGAGAGCAGGAGTAAAAAAATTCATTTACGCCAGCTCCTGTTCTGTATATGGGTATACGGTAAACGAATTATATGATGAAACAGCTCCAGCTGTCTCAAACTATCCATATGGTATATCTAAATTACAAGGAGAAGAAGGTGTTTTAGGAATGGCTGATAAAAACTTTTCAGTGATTTGTTTTAGAAAAGGTACAGTTAGTGGTTATAGCCCAAGGATGAGGCTTGATCTTATTGTAAATACGATGTTCAAAACAGCCCTGCAATCTGGACAGATTACTGTTAATAACCCATCAATTTGGCGCCCAATTCTGAGCATTGAAGATGCAGTAAGTGGCTACATAAGGGCTATTGAAAGCTCGGAAAGCATAACAGGTGTATTCAACCTGTCAAGTGGTAACTATACAGTTGGAGAAGTTGCTGATCTTGTAAAAGAAGCTGTAGAAAAAAATCTTGGTAAACAAGTTAAGCTAAATATTAAAAATGTAAAGGATTTCAGAAACTACAAAGTCACTAACGAAAAGGCCATTACTACTTTGAGTTTTAAGCCTAAGCATGATGTGTCTGCAATTTTAGATAACCTGATAGTGAATATGGATAAGTTTAAAGATTTCGATAATCCTGCATTTTATAATATTCAAATGTTTAAACAACTTAATTAATGAAAATTGCCATAATTGGAGCAACTGGTCAACTTGGAAGTGATCTTTTTGGTGAACTTTCTAAAAAAAATGACGTTGTAGGTCTTACCCATGCTGATATAGAGATCACGGACATTGACAGTGTAAACAACATTGTTAAAGCTATTAAACCCGATATTATAATAAATACAGCGGCATACCACGTTGTACCCGAAGCTGAGAAGTTTCCAGAAAAAGCATTTCTTATCAACGGCTCTGCGGTGTTAAATCTCGCAAAAGTCTGCCAGGATAATAAAATAAAATTCGTTCATTACAGCACTGATTATGTTTTTGATGGAAAAAAGCAGGCACCGTATACAGAAAAAGATGCACCAAATCCCTTAAACGTATACGCAAATACAAAACTTTCCGGCGAGCATTTTGCATTGAATTATTGTGACTATACTTATGTAATAAGAGTTTCCGGTATTTACGGTTCAGTCCCATGCCGAGCAAAAGGCGGAAACTTTGTAACTACCATGTTGAAATTGGCAAAAGAAAAACCAGAGGTAAGGGTGGTGAATGATGAAGTATTAACTCCTACTCCCACCTACTGGATTGCGAAAAATACAGATGAGTTGATTAAAACAGACGCTTTCGGCTTATACCACATGAGTTGCGAAGGACAAGTATCATGGTATGAGTTTGCAAAAACTATTTGGGAGACATTGAAGTTAAAAACACCGCTATATCCTGCTAGCGTGAAAGATTTTCCGTTGGTAGTTAAACGCCCATTCTATTCTGTGATGGAGAATCAAAACCTTAAAAGAGCAGGTATTGATATTATACCGGATTGGAAAGAAGCATTGATAAAATTTTTAAATACATCATTGTAATGAGTAATTTTTTTGATGAATTAAATAAAAAGTTTGAAAATAGAAATTATATAGTTCTTAGTAAAGAAGAGTTAAATTCCATAATTGAAGAAGCAAAGGGTAAAAGGTATCGCTCAAACTATGAGGTGCCTGGCCACTTTTATTCTCCAATACCAGATATAAATGAGATACTTGAAAAAGCAGATAAAATATGGAAGCCTCCGAGTATGGAAGTGCCAGGAGTCCGAATGAATCCAGATATTCAATACAAACATTTAAAAGATTTTTTTGAATTAGCAAATAGTTTTCCATTCCCTGAAGAAAAAAACGACAAAACGAGATATTATTATAACAATCATTCCTACGCTTATGCTGATGGGATTACTCTACATTCAATGATTAGAAAATATAAGCCTCGGAGAATAATAGAAATAGGCTCGGGATTTTCTTCATGTGTTATGGCAGATACAAATGAATTTTTTTTCGATAACACGATCAATCTTACGTTTATAGAGCCAAATCCTGAATTCTTTTTTTCAGTATTTTCCGAGAAAGATAGGCAGCAGAATCGTGTTTTAGTGCAAAAAGTTCAAGATGTAGATCTTGCTGTGTATGATGAGCTTGAAGAGAATGATATTCTTTTTATTGATTCCAGTCACGTTGGAAAAATCGGCAGTGACGTTAATCATGAATTTTTCGAAATAATGCCGCGTTTAAAAAAAGGGGTACTCATTCATTTTCATGGTATCTTTCATCCTTTTGAGTATCCGTATGATTGGATAATGGAGGGTAGAGCTATGAATGAAAATTATATGTTGAAAACATTTCTTCAGTATAATGAATCATTTGAGGTCTTGTTTATGTCTACATTTGTTAGCACTTTTTTTAAACAAGAGATTGAGGAAAATATGCCTATTTTTTTAAAAAATTCAGGAGGAAACTTTTGGATGAAGAAAGTAAAATGACAACTTTCAATAAATTTTCGACAGGAAGCTTAACTGTTCCTAAATACCTGGCAACTTCTGCATGGCTGGAGCATATACCTTTTGCTTTCTGGCTCGTTGAAATGCACAAACCACGGCTGATAGTTGAGTTGGGCGTTTACTATGGTAGCTCATATTTTTCTTTTTGTCAGGCCGTTCAGGAAAACAATTTATTATGTACTTGTTATGGAGTGGATAATTGGACTGGGGATGCGCATGCTGGATTTTATAATGAACAGGTGTTTGATAAGGTCAACAAGTACAATACAGAGAACTATGGTAATTTTTCGTATTTAGTTAAAAGTGATTTTGACGAGGCATTAAACAGCTTTGATGATGGAAGTATTGACTTACTTCATATAGATGGTTTACATACATACGAGTCAGTTAAAAAAGACTTTTATAAATGGCTTCCGAAATTGTCAGAGAAAAAACATTCGGCGTTTATAAGCTTTGGGCTGAATTACAAAAGCAATATCCTTCTTTTTCTTTCACACATGGGTATGGATTAGGTATTCTGGCGACAGGTTCTAAAATTCCTGAATCAGTATCTCCACTATTTAAGTTGTCTGAGGCGGATATCCATGAGCTAAGATCTTTTTATTATCGGCTTGGAAGCGGAATAGCTGATAAAGAAAAAGCTATAGAAATTAATGAAAAAATTCAATACATCACTAAAGAGATTTTTACACGAAAGAATGAGAACGGCTCAATTATTAATGATGTAACTGACATACTTGGGCATATAAGACAACTGGAATCACAATGCAAAAATGATAAAGTCAAAATTGAAAGGCTAGAAGAT
>JAACZX010000010.1 GCA_009996555.1 Chitinophagaceae bacterium
ACATAGAGCATTTTTGTTTTGCCGGTAAGCAAATCATCATGCACTTCTTTTATTTCCTTTTTGGTTAATGTTGAGTTGAGAAAATGCGCCACATCATCCTTACTGCTGTAACTGCGTACAAGATCCACCTGGTTTTTCATGAGGGCAATGAGGGGGCTCACAATAATGGCCACACCTTCACTCACTAATGCCGGTAACTGGTAGCACAAACTTTTACCGCCACCTGTGGGCATGATCACGAATGTATCTCTTCCTGCCAGCAGGTTATTGATCACCGCTTCCTGTGTTCCTTTGAAACCCTCAAAACCAAAATGCTCCTGCACGGCCGCATACAGATCGATACCTGCAGACTTGCCAGCTGGTTTTTTGGTGGCTGGCTTAGCCGTCTTTTTGGTTGCTGTTTCCTTTGTCTTTGTTGTTGTTGCCTCCTTGACAGGGGCTTTTTTCTTTGCTGTTGCCATCACTTAAATTCCTTCACGCTTGGTTTAACAAACTTGGATTTTTAAAGCAAGTAATGCTGAAAAGCACGGATGGTGCTTTTGCGAAAGGGGCACAAATTTACTGAAAAGAGCCCAGCCAATTCTTCCCTAATCGTCAAAAACCTGCTAAAAAAGTCTAAATGATAAGATAGCTCATTTAATTGATATATGAGTTGGATGTTTTACACAAACTGATCCTGTTGCAGCAGCATCTGTATTTCTGTGCCGATTGCTTTTCTGTTCTGCTGAATTACAGTAGGTTTGCCCGCCAATGGAAGTAAAAAAGCATATTGATCCGCTGGAAACAGCCCGCCGCACCATTGCACTGGAAGCCGGTGCCATCCAGGGTCTTTCAGCCCTGTTAACCAACGATTTCAGTCGCATTTGCCAGGCAATACTGGAAGCAAAGGGCCGGTTGATTGTTAGTGGTATTGGTAAAAGTGCGGTGATAGCGCAAAAGATTGTAGCTACGCTCAACTCCACCGGCACCCCTGCTGTGTACCTGCATGCAGCCGAAGCGATCCATGGCGACCTGGGTATGATTCTGCAGCACGATGTGGTAATGATCATCAGCAAAAGCGGTGAAAGCCCCGAAATAAAAGTACTGGCACAGCTGGTGAAGAATTTCGGCAACCCGGTAATTGGTATGGTGGGCAACCTTGATTCGTATTTAGCCAAACAAAGCGATTTTATTATTGATACCACGGTGAGCCAGGAGGCCTGCCCCAATAACCTTGCACCCACCAGCAGCACTACTGCACAAATGGTGATGGGCGATGCACTGGCTGTTGCCCTGATGGAATTGCGTGGGTTTAAAACAGAGGATTTTGCCAAGTTTCACCCGGGTGGTGCATTGGGTAAAAAACTGTATCTGCGTGTGGCCGACCTGTATATCCATAACGAGCAGCCGAAAGTATTGCCTGCTGCCACGCTTAAAGAGGTGATCGTTGAAATATCAAAGAAACGGCTGGGCGCAACAGCTGTGGTGAATGAAGCAGATGAACTGATGGGTGTGATCACAGATGGTGACCTTCGCCGGATGCTGGAAAAGAACAGTTCGCTGAACGATGTTACTGCCGAACAGATCATGACCGTCAACCCTAAAAAGATAGAGGCCGATGCATTGGCCATTGACGCTATGGAACTGATGCGGAAAAACAATATTGGTCAACTGCTGGTGGTCAGCAACAACCAATACGCCGGCATCATACATTTGCACGATTTAATTAAAGAAGGGCTGATTTAGCCCCATCCTCTAAAGGGGTGTAAGAAATATAAATCTTGATCATTTTAAAAAAGTTTTGTCCCCCTTTAGGGGATAGGGGCTTATGAATAAGAATCATTATGTAGCTATTATGGCCGGGGGAATCGGCAGCCGTTTCTGGCCCATGAGCCGGACTGCTTTTCCGAAACAGTTCCTGGACATACTCAACACCGGTCGCACGCTCATACAGGCAACCTACGACCGCTACCTGCAGTTTATACCAAACGAAAACATTTACATTGTCACTTCATCAGAATATGCAGCTATTGTAAAGCAACAGTTGCCTGAACTGCCTGCTGAAAATATCCTGTGCGAACCAAGCCGCAAGAACACCGCACCTTGTGTGGCTTATATTGCACATAAGCTGAGCAAGATCAACAATGATGGTTTGCTCATTTGTGCACCGGCCGATCACCTGATACTTGATGCACCTGCCTTCACCAAAGTTTGTACGGATGCATTTGATTTTGTGAACAACATCAATGCGCTTGTTACACTTGGTATTAAACCGCATTATGCCAATACCGGTTATGGTTATATACAGCACGAAGCGATGCCTGTGGCAGACAGTGTGTATAAAGTGAAAACCTTTACCGAAAAACCCAATCTTGAGCTGGCAAAAACGTTTCTTGCCAGTGGCGATTTTTTGTGGAATGCCGGTATTTTCCTTTGGAAGGTGAAGAACATTATCAAAGCATTTGAAAAGTTTTTACCGGAAATAAATGAAGTGTTTGTGGCTGAGAAAGAACATTTCAATACGGATAAAGAACAGGAGGCCATTGAACGCATTTACCCGCATTGCACTAATATTTCCATTGACTATGGTATTATGGAAAAGGCAGACAATGTGTATGTTGTTCCTTCTTCTTTTGGCTGGAGCGATCTTGGTACATGGAACAGTGCTTACGAAAACATGGAGAAAGATTATTTCGGTAATGCAGTGGCAGGTAAAAATGTAATGATCATTGATGCCACAAAGAATGTGGTGCATGCCGATCATAAAAAGTTAGTGCTGTTGCAGGGCCTTGATGATTTTATTGTAGTGGATACAGATGATGTGCTGCTCATCTGCAAAAAAGAAAAAGAACAGGCCATTAAGGAATATGTGGCAGAAGTAAAACGCAATAAAGGCGATAAGTTTCTGTAGAAGCTGAAAAAGGAATTGGGGATTGAATCAGTTATTGGAATTTCCGGTTGAGCTTGCAGCTAATTTTTGTTGCTGATAAATTCAAACGCTTTTACTGACTGGCGGAGGACCGCTTTTCTTACACGATCAGGATTATCGTAGATCCTGTAGCGGTTTACATCAATCAGTTCGTGTGCTTTGCAGAAATTATCCAGCTCTTCCACATGGTACAAGACTTCATGCAGCCATTCCACTTCATGATCGATAGCTTCTTTGCTCCGGTGATCTTCATTGAGCAACACAAGTAAGTCACGCCGCTTGTTCCGCTTCATAGCAATTTGAAGGTTTTAGTAGCCCACCATCCCTTTTTTGTTGGGGCAGCCACAATCGTTTTTCTTTCCGCCTTTAAACACACTGCAACCACTGCCAAAAAACAGTGCCATTGTTACTAAGAAAAGAAAAACAATTTTCGTTGAACGCTGCATCTGCACACTCACAAAATTTTTACGGTTCATGGGATATTTGTTTTAAACGTGACTTGTAAAATAACTACTTTCCCTCACAATTATTGTTATTTCATTGGTGACCGGTCAAAAAAACATACGTGTACTGCTTGCCCCGCTTGACTGGGGACTGGGACATGCCACCCGCTGTGTTCCGCTTGTCCGTTTGTTACAGGAGCTGGGTTGTGAGGTGGTGCTGGCGGCCGATGGAGCAGTGGCCGCATTATTAAGCAACGAGTTCCCCGGCATTACCATAAAACAGCTGAAAGGTTATGGCATCAGGTACAGCAGCGGCTCATCGCTTGCTGCAAGTATGTTGCGGCAGCTGCCCCGCATTTTTTCCAGCATACGCTACGAACACAAATGGCTGGATAAGGTGCTGGGGCAGGAAACGTTTCATCTCATCATAAGCGATAACCGTCCTGGATTCTACAGCAAGCATGTACCATCTGTTTACATCACACACCAACTGCTCATTCATTCGGGTAAAGGTGCATGGATGAACCGTTTGCTGCAGCAACTGCATCACCGTTATATCAAACAGTTTACATCTGTTTGGGTACCTGATATGCAGGCACAACCAAATCTTGCAGGCGAATTATCGCATCCGGCAAAACCTCTTGTACAACCGGTCTATCTTGGTTTATTGTCGAGGATGCAACCTGTGCGTAGTGAGATAAGTTATGATCTGCTGGTAATGCTTTCAGGTCCTGAACCGCAACGTACCATGCTGGAGGAAAAACTATTGTCTCAACTCTCTTCCATCAACAAAACTGTGTTGTTTATACGTGGCTTACCCGCACATGATGAAGCTGTGTTGCAACTGCCACCGCATATCACTGTTCATCATCATTTACCCGCTGCAGCCTTGCAGCAAGCCATTGCTTCATCGCAGCTGGTGATTTGCCGAAGCGGTTATACCACATTGATGGATCTTGTGCGGCTGAACAAGAAAGCCGTATTGATTCCCACCCCGGGGCAGCCGGAACAGGAATACCTTGCACGTTACATGCAGGAGCAGCAGTTGTTCCCTGTGTTGCTGCAGAATGAAGTGAGTATTGCAAAAGCAATTGATGTATCGTCTTCTTTTCCTTATCAACAACTTTTTACTGTTGCTGATTTTGAACGCTACAAGTTGAAGATAGCTGAACAGATCGGACAGCTTAATCCTTGAGGTGCAAACGGTTTTCGAAAAGCCAGCCAAATGGTTTCTGCACATCTTCAGGACGCAGATCAAAACGCTTAATGCTTCTTTCCTGCAACACCTGTATGGCTTCTTCAACAGAATCGGTTACAATAAACAATTGATCGTCTTCCGGAGATATTGTTCCCCGCTCTTTCATGAGTTTTACATGTTCTACAATCTCTTTGTGAAACTCCTTACCCATTACAATTACCGGAAAGTCTTTTATCTTTTTTGTTTGTATGAGTGTAATAGACTCAAACAACTCATCGAGTGTACCAAAACCACCCGGCATACAAATAAATGCATAGGAATATTTAATGAGGAGTGTTTTCCGTACAAAAAAGTAGCGGATGTTTACCCAGCGGTCGAGATAAGGATTAGGCTCCTGTTCGTGTGGCAAAATAATATTGCAGCCAACACTTCGCCCTCCCACTTCTTTTGCGCCACGGTTGGCGGCTTCCATTAAACCAGGTCCTCCACCTGTTAAAACCGTAAACCCCATTTTTGCTACTTCAGCTCCCACTTTACGGGTAAGATCGTAAAACTCGTGTCCTTCGTTGTAACGTGCCGATCCAAAAATGGTGACACAGGGTCCAACAAATGCAAGACTTCGATATCCCTTTATAAACTCGATCAATACTTTGCATGCAAACTTAAATTCCCGCCAGCGGCTCTGCGGTCCTTCCAGAAACTTTATTTCACTCGGATGATTCATGAGAATAGATTTTGTAACCGGGTGAAGATAGCAACAGATCAATCAGCTTGCATTGATAAAAATTTTAACGAGGCGAATAGTTGTATGTTTGATTTCATAACCGTATTTTTACTGTCTTCCTCCAAATCCCCTGAAATATCATTCCATCCTAAGGGGCCATCATTGTAAACATCAAACACTTCATACATCATGAAAAAAATCCTGTTTTTTTCAGCTGTGGCCGTATCACTATTCATTGGCTGCGAAAAAAATGCTGATTTAACTGTTGAACAAAAAGAAAAAGAAGCAGCTCCTGTTACTCCACCGTCTGCTGTATTAACCACCAATTTACCCATTGAAGGCACGCCAACCTGCGCAGGGCCTTACAAAGTAGTACTGGAAAGTGTTGCAAATAATGGAAATGGTACTTACACATGGACGTGGAGTGTACAAAATCCCAAACCCGGTAACGGATCAAACGGAACTGTTCAGGACCTCAGCCATTGGAACATTACACTCGGCCCATGTATTACCATCGATAATATTGTTGGCGGTGCCACAAGTACAAATGGTACAGACTGGACAGCTTTTACTCCAACATTCCAGGCCGATCCTTCTTTACCCAACACCGGTTGCGATATTACTGCAAGCGTGGTGAAGTTTAATGTGGGAACAAGCGGTTCTGCAAAATCATACTACCGGTTAACCATCAACGAAGATGTATTGGTTGACCCGGCTTCAACCGGTTATTATAAAAGCGGAGCAAATACAGGTTGCGGCACATTCTGCTTTCCTGGTTTTGCCTGCAAGCCAGAAGCACCAAATGAAGGTTGCAGTTTCAGCCAGGGTTACTGGTTTGCTAAACCAAACCTGGTTTGGGCTGGTCCGGTTACTGTAGGCGGACATGTGTACACACAAGCTGAAGGAAAAGCGATCTGGAACACATCTAACGCAGGTGGTATTCCTGATACGAAAAAAGCATTTCTGCAAGTAGCTGCCATTAAACTGAGCGGCGACAACGTATTGGCTGGCGCAAGTGTTTGGGCTGATGTTAAGATTGTTGAAGACTGGTTAAGTACATTACCAAAACTTACAACAGCAAACCTGAAAAGCTGGAAGAACAAAGCTGCAGCAGATGCAGGAGGCCGTATCGGCACATGGATCGATACACATCATTGCGAATAATTCCTGAAAATCCCTGATAAGAAAGAAAAGCCCTTCGTGTATGCGAAGGGCTTTGTTCATTAGTTACTGCTCCGTTTGGGCAGCCAGTTCAGGAATAAGGGCGGGCTCTTTAAAATATTTCAGCCGCAAACTATCGTTCCAGCCATTGGGGTTTTTATTGAATGTTTTACTGCTGAAGAAGATCATACCTTGTATGTTGGCTGTGTTGCGCAAAAGATCAATCTGCTTCAGCAACAATGTACTGTCTTTCCATGCATCGTTACTTCCTGCACGGTAAATACCTAACCCGATGTAACAATGTTTACCATAGCTGTGTTTGCTCCACCAGTCAACCAACACTTCATACGGTGCAGCTTTATGACCAAACTCCCAGTAAAGCTGCGGAGCCACATAATCGATCCAGCCATTGCGCAACCATAACAGGATGTCGGCATACAGGTCATCGTAATTAGTTTGCCCGGCTTTTGTATTGCTGCCCAGCGGATCTTTATCTGCATTGCGCCATACACCAAAAGGGCTGATGCCAAACTTCACCCAGGGCTTCACTTGTTTGATCATGCGGCTAAGGCCAACAATAACCGAATCAACATTACTTCTGCGCCAGTTATCTCTTGAAAGTCCTTTACCATAAGCGGCATAACTCACCTGGTCAGGAAATTCCTGCCCGGCAATGCGGTAAGGATAAAAGTAATCATCAAAATGAAGTGCATCTACATTGTAGCGTTCCGTCATATCACGGATCACTTCTATTACAAAAGCCTGTGCTTCTTTATTACCGGGATCGAAATATTTTTTACCGCCATAATCTAAAAACCATTGCGGGTGTAACCTTGTGATGTGTGATGGTGCAATGGATGCTTTGCCAATGCTGAAATCGGCCCGGTAAGGATTGCACCATGCATGAAACTCCATACCCCGTTTGTGCGTTTCCGTGATCATGAACTGCAGGGGATCGTAATATGGTGATGGAGGTTTGCCCTGTACACCACTCAGCCATTCGCTCCATGGTTCATACGGCGAGGGATAGAATGCATCCGTTGCCGGGCGCACCTGCATAACCACAGCATTCATACCATTGCTTTTGTGCAGATCAAGCAGGCGGATGAATTCTGCTTTTTGCGAATCAACTGCAATACCTTTTTTAGAAGGCCAGTCGATGTTATCAACTGTAGCAATCCATACTGCCCTGAACTCCTGTTTTTGTTGGGCAGCAGCAGTTGCAGTTACCAGTGTAAAAAGAAAGATGGAAAAAAGGCGTGTCATGCCCGAAATTAATCAGAACCACGCACTTTATCGAGCAAAGAGTTGAGCTGCCGTGCATCTGTTTCCGAAAGGTTCAGCATTACACCATCAATAAACGATTGTGTACTGTCAAGCTTTTCCAGAAGCCGCTTTCCTTTTGCAGTAATGGTTACATCCACCAGCCGTTTATCTTTTTTGCTGATGGTTTTCTTAGCAAGATTTTTTAAGATGAGCCGGTCAACAATACGGCTGGTGTCGCTCATTTTATCGAGCATCCGTTCACGTATCTGCAAAGTGGAAAGTGCAGTATCGCTGCCACGCAAAATGCGGAGAATATTGTATTGCTGTAAAGTGAGGTCTTCTTTATCCAGAAACTGTTTCAGCCGTTCTGTAACCCAGTTGTGTGTAAAGATGAGGTTGACAACTGTTTTATGATGTTCGTTACGGAATTTCCGTATTTGCATAATATCGGTCTCTAAGCTCATACGCAGATGGTTTTATGAAAGGTTTGCACTCAAACGTGTTTACTAACCTGCCATTGTTATACCTGTAAAACAAATACAGGATTTAACAACTTCAAAACGAAAACAGTTTTTTTTAAGGAACGATTGCCTGCTGGATGATCAGGCTTGTTTTAACGGAGGGACGAAATAAAGATGATACTAATTGCCTGCAAACTTTGAAGCACCTACCAGCAATATTCCGGTAATGGAATCAATGCGGCCGTTCTTCAACTGTTCATCACTTTCAAAACCCTTGCCAAAGATGGTTTTAGTGCGTTGCCTGATCTCTACATCTTTTGTGGTGTAGAGCTTATGCAGGTTTTGCTCCCAGTAAAGTTCATTGGTCTTGAGTGTATCGCCATCAATACGAATGACCACCACGCTATCCGTAAGTATAATGCGGCTTTGCTGTTCGTAATACCAGGCTTTCTTCGCATCAAGGTAACTTTCCACCTGCAGGCTGTCGTTATAAAAATCCACATGTAATGAATTGGGAAACTCCACCCTTGGCACACTGTCATAATAACGCAGCATCAGCGGTGCAGTTAGTTTCGCTTTTACAACACCGCCCTGACTGAGGTAGCTGGTAACGCCCTTCACCTCATCAACCGACAATTTCTTTTCCTGCATTTTGCGGATCACATCCATATCATTTTCGCATGACAGGAAAAAAAAGCAGCCCATGATGAATGTTGCTGCTTTTTTTACGGGAGAAATATGTTTGCTGAAATTAATCATACTTGCGTTTGATGAACCAGATATCGCTGAGAGAAAACCCAAGCGTGAACCTGAAATAATTTTCACGCAACAGCATGGTGCGGTTACCCCGCTGGCCAAACTCAATAGCTGTATTTACTATATTACTTTTGTTGATCTCCTGGTAAGTGTATCTTTTGATGGGGAAACCTGCACCAAAAGTAATACCGTAGCTTTTCATATTGCCATCAATCGTGTAAGATTCAAGACCATAGTTAAAACCGGCACGGTACATTACCTGGCTCCAGTACGATTTTGAACGGCCGGTAACATCGGGTATGAACTGACCACCCACTTTCACCTGCCATCCATCCTGTAAATAATCTTTTGTTCCATCGTAACGGTAATCGCTCCATTTCGAAATCACATAGTCTGCACCTATACGCAGGCTGCTGTTTCCTTCGTGTTCATACATCAATCCAAAACCATATGTAGAAGGATAAAGTATGCGTGTAGGAATATTGGATTGTTCTGAAACTGAATCGAGCCGGGTATCGCTGCCGGATGACTGGTCGATGAGGAAGGTTTCAAACAGTTCATCTCTTGTGCCACGCATATTACTTTGAAGACTTGTGTAAGCACCCAGGTGTAATAAGCTGGTTTTTTTGTTAGCGGTGTCAACCTTCAGTTTAATCATGTACTGCACGCCCACTTCTGCAAACGGGGCGCCAAAGCGGTTACGGATCTTTTTCTGACCGCTGCGGTAACGACCAATAGCAGTATCATTAAAAATGTTCACTCTTGTTGTATAATCGGCTGTACCAAAACGGTAACCACCATTTACACCAATGCTGAAGTTTTTAATACCGATAGCTGTGCCAAGAAAAGCCTGGTAGCTGCCGCCCGTTCCTTCGTAAAGTGTAACGGTGCTGTCGCCCGATGGCATGCGGCCACCTGCCTGAATATTATAACTTACTTTGGTTACCGGACGTAACCCAAATGCCACACCCCAATCAACTTTTGATTTGGCAGGTTTAACCTGGAAACCAGCTGCCAGGTAAGGGATGTACGCATTGTTTGACGTATAAGAATTACCATTGTTGTTGCTGAGTTTGCGGCTGTTGACATCAATACCAATATCAAGAATAGAACGCTGCAACCCAAACCTGCGGTAAGAAGCCGGGTTAATGAAGTTGATGGTTTGAAAGTCGTTGTAGGCAGCACCTATATGGCCCATACCCCTGTTGGCAACATTTCCGGTAGGCACAATATCGCCTAAACCGTAACGGCTCCAGGGTGAATTATCCTGTGAAAATGCGGAAGAAATAATTGATAACGATAGCACGAACACCAACGAAACACGCTTACCGATTGTACTCACTGATTGCATACAGTCCTTTAAATATTAGTTGAGGGTCTGCAAATATCTGGTTTTTGAGCAGAGGAGCAAAATGAAGGGTATCACCCCCGGTTAATTGCACGTTAAAGTTCCCGTACTTTTCAGCATAAGCTTCAATTACCCCGTCAATTTCCTTGGCCATGCCCCAGGCTACTCCGCTGAGGAGATTTGTTTTGGTATCGTAGCCAATCAGCGGAAAATTCCATTCCATTTTCACCAATGGCAGCTTGGCGGTGTAATCGTTCATGGATTTAAACCGCATTTCAAGCCCGGGCGAAATACTGCCGCCCAAAAACTGGTTTTGGTTGTTGATGAAGTTATAGGTGATGCAGGTGCCCAGCCCGATTGCCAGGTTATTGCTGTTGGGGAATAAGCGGACAGCAGCTGCACAAAGCGCCAGCCTGTCGGCACCAATAGTTTCCGGCTTACCAACGGGTGTGGTGAACGGCAGTTTTGTAAGGTGTGATAACTTATGAAAATTGGTATGGCTGCTGAGAACATCTTCCACAGAAGATTGATGATCGACAACCGAGGAAAGAATACTGAATTGCGGATTGTGCTTTGCAATAATTTCTTCAATCGTGGAACGGTCATCATCGGGCAGAATAATGATTTCTTTCAGCTGATCCTGCTCAAACACGGCCGCTTTTAAACGGGTGTTGCCAAAGTCGAAGCAAATGGTGGTGGACATGTTTATGAATTACAGATCAAAATCAAACGATTCCAGGTTCCTGAAGTGGCCGTTGAGTTTGACTTTGTCTTTTAGATTTTCCATTTCTGCCAGCAGGGGTATTACTTTACCCAGGTGGCGTTTTAAATATTCCTGCCGCTGTGCTTCCCGAAACAGTCCCAGCAGTTCATACTCTTCCTCTATGTTTAAACCCATGTGGTGGGCCACATCAAAGGCCTTCAGTTCATCTTCGGGCTTTTTAAAATCTTTACTCACCTGGAGCAACCGGTGCAGTTCTTTAATTCCTTTTACCACCTGCTGCATCATTTCACGTTTACCATCATCCGCATCATCGGGATAAGCAACAATAGCACCGCTGTACAATTTTTCCGGTATTTCTTTTATCAGCTCCAGTACACGAAATACTTTCACGCCTTTTGTGGTAATATCCATCTTCCCGTCATCGTACACTTTTTTGATCTCTTTCACTTCCACAAGCGTACCCAGTTCTTTTAATTCTTTTTGCACCACCACCGGAATACCAAAAGGTTTTTTCTGTTCATAACACTCGGTGATGAGTTGCTTATAGCGTGGTTCAAAAATGTGCAGGTTCAGGTTCTCACCTGGAAAAACAATAATGCCAAGAGGAAAAATGGGTATAAAGTTGGTCATAAACCGGTTGGTTCTGTTGGCAAATTAACGAAGAAACCAGTTTATTGTTTGCCGGTTTTTTGCAGGTTATGAAGCGTTTGGTATTTAATGCGGGTGTAACGCCGGGTCATTGCAGCAATGGTGAGCCCTTCTTTACCATCAAGAAAACCAAGTTTGAAAATATAACTGTACAGAAATGCATACCAGGGCGAAATGAACCGTTTGTACCATGCGCCTTTTTTGCCCGCACGGAAATATTGCTCACCGCTTTTAATACCGTAGTTATACATTTTCTGCTGGTACTGTTCAAGCGACTGAACAGTTTTGTGAAGAATGTTACCGCTCAAACGTTTTACCACACAATCCCCATCGTACACAAGTTTTTCATGTACAAAATCTTCGTTCCACATGGCGTGGTTGCGGTTAAACAAACGAAACGGTTCATCTTTCCGCCAATCGCCAAAACGAATCAGTTTTTCTTTGAAAAAGTTTTTGCGGCGGATAGTAAACACCTGTTTCTCGTTTGTAAGATCGAGGTTCTGCAAAGTGTTCAGTAATTCATCATCCACAATTTCATCGGCATCTAATTGTAATATCCAGTCGTACACTGCCTGTTCGTTGGCAATATTCTTTGTGAGGCCATGCCCTCTCCATTTTTCTTCAATAACCGAAGCACCATTTTTTCTTGCTACGGGAATGGTCGCATCATTACTTCCGGTATCGCAAACAAGTATCTCATCCGATAGTGATTGAACACTTCGCAATGTGGGGGGCAGCAAGTGGGCGGCATTTTTTGTTATAATGACGACTGAAATAGGTTGCATACTATAAATTAACCGTGCGAATAGATAAATTCCAATACAATATAAAAAAACAATATAAAAACACACCAAACTGGTCGTTAATACCAGACTCATACAGGAACACAAGATTCATGAATGCCACAAATGCAAGTGCCTGTTTATTTTGCTGCCAGTGCCTGCTGAAAAAAGGCAGACAGATTACTACAGTAAACAAGAGCATAGCTATAATACCTGCACCACTGCCACTTAACATCCACTGATTTAGCGGAAGAAACTGTTGCGATGGTGCTATTTGCGGTGCATGTGCGTTGTACCATTCTGCTGTTTTTTCTTTTATATCACCATAGCCCACACCTGTGAGCCAGTTGTTGCTGAACACATACCATCCGCTTTTGATGGAGGCAAGCCTGTTTACATCACTAAAGTTTCCTGCAAACTCTGGCAATTGCCAGTTCTGCTTTTCAAATAACACATATTGCAGCCTGATGCGGAAGGTAGGAATACTGTAAAAAGCTATTACAGGTAAACAAACTGCTGCGGCAATGGCTGCAACCGCCAGTTGTTTTTTTTCTGTTTGGTATAACTGCCAGATGAATAACGGCAATACCACAAGGTATAATCCCATCAATCCTGTTTTGGCTCCAAGCAGGTGCAGATAAAAAACGAGCCATACAGCTGCCATTCTGCAAAGCCATTTTATTGTTTCCGAAGAAAAACTTTTCCATTCTTCCAGTTTCAGCCACAGTAATAAACCAATAACAATGGCCATGCTGAAACGGATATGATCATTTGCTGCAGGTGTTGGAATTACTTTTGATAAGCGATACAATTGCAGATAACTTTCTTTATTGGCAAGATAATACCCTGCACTCCAGAGTGAACCTGCCAGCAACAACGCTATCCATAACAGTGAAATGTAAACGAAGTGCCTGCGCTGAAATCCTTTTTGCACTGCCATTGCAAGCGGCAATAATAATAGTGGTAATTGATCCCATACCAGTTCCAGCCATGCTGCTTTATCACTACTCCACAAACCCGATAGAAAAGGCAAGATGAACAGGCAGCTGATGCCCGGCAATAAATAATCCTGCCGGTAAACGGCCAGTCGCTCTTTCCAATCGCCCTGTGTAAAGCCATTGACGATAATGATGGTTGTTCCAATGGTGAGTAATGAACGGGTGTAAAAAAAACCAACAACCATTAAGAGTATACCTGTAGTAAAAAGGGTACTGTGTATCGTGGATCTCTTAGCTGTCATGGTTCTTATTGCAAATAAACGAAGTTTACATTTTAAAACAACCGTGGTTTCACGGATGTGACGTTATTATTTATAACTGTGACGATGTTTGCTGAAACAACCTTCTTCTAACGGCAACGTTTGTTTGCATAATTATTTCAATTAGGTTTGTAGCATGTGGACTTCATTATTACAGGAAATAGAACAGGGCAATACAAAAAGCCTGGCCCGTTGTATTTCATTAATAGAAAATGAAGTGGGGGGTTACAAAATTTTTTTACAAACTCTGCCTTCATCATCCACACCTGTTATTGGTTTAACGGGACCACCCGGTGCAGGAAAAAGTACATTAACCGACAGTTTAATCGGTTTACTGGTGAAGCAAGGAAAAAAAGTAGCTGTGCTTTGTATCGACCCATCTTCTCCATTTAATCTTGGTGCATTGCTGGGCGATCGCATTCGCATGAGTAACTGGTACGATCACCCGAATGTATTTATCCGTTCACTGGCTACACGTGGCTCGTTAGGCGGACTGCATCCAAAAATTTTAGAGATCACCGATACCTGTAAGGCAGCAGGTTTTGATTATATCATTGTAGAAACAGTGGGTGTGGGGCAAAGTGAAATTGAAATTGCAGGCCTGGCCGATGTTACTGTTGTTGTGCTTGTTCCCGAAGCAGGTGATGAAGTGCAGACCATGAAAGCAGGACTAATGGAAATTGCTGATGTGTTTGCTGTAAACAAAGCCGATCGTCCGGAAGCTGACCTGTTTGTGCGTAATCTTCGTTTGATGCTGGCACCCGCATTTGCAACACATACCAATGAAATACCGGTGGTGAAAACAATTGCTACGGAACAAAACGGTGCTGATGAATTGCTGCAAAATATTCTGCATTTACTTTCATTACCGCACAGCAACGAACGAAGAAGCTGGTTGCTTACTGAGAAAGCATATTATCTTATTCAACAGCAACGGATGAAAGATATTGTGAAGAAAGAAATGAAGTTGCAGATTGAAGAAGAAATGAAGAAAGCTGATTTTAATTTGTATCGATTTGTAAAAAGCTTCCATTAAAACGGAACCACTAAGGCTCGAAGGCGCAAAGAGTCACAAAGTAAAAGGAGAGCAGTGCTCTCCTTTATATTTCTTCTTTGTGTTACTTCGTGACTTTGCGACTTAGCGGTTCAATCCTCTTCACAACCAATAGGTGCACCCGGGGGTGCTTCCTTATGCAAGGTTGGTTTGGCCGCTGAAGGATTTTTCATTCGTTCCAATGCCAATTGCAAATGACCTGCATAGGCACCTGTTGATGGTTTCATTTGCAGCTCAATATAGCTTTTCAATTCCTTTAATGCTTTGGCTAAAACAGCACGAACTGCAAACGAATTATTTTCATCAACAGATACAGCAAGCAAA